>JALGTD010000118.1 GCA_029821515.1 Candidatus Zipacnadia bacterium
GGACAGAGTCATCCATGCTTGGTGCCCCGCACTTTTCGTCGATTCCGCTGAGAGCTGTCTTTTCACGCAGGTTGATGGGATTGTGTCCGTTTAATGAGTGACGATGTGCGGGCGAGTTGTGTGGAGGTCACCACACGGCTGATGACGAAAGAGACTAAACAACTCAACGACAAGAACTACTCAATGAAAGAGGATGAATGGGCAATGAGTAATAACTATGGAGTTTTTTCACTGGAAGAGAAGATCGTTGTAGTCACCGGAGGGGCCGTGAGATACGGATACTATTTCTGCGGGGCGCTGGGAAAGGCGGGAGCGACCGTGATTGTGACTTCCCGCGATCAGGGCCGGGCCGAGGATACGGCGCGGGAATTTACCGACAGAGGGCTGAAAGCATTTGGTTACAGCCTGGATATTGGTGATGACAGTTCAATCGAAGCATTTGTGGACGCTGTCATCCAGGATCACGGCAGGATAGATGTGTTGGTCAATAATGCCCGAACCATTCCCCAGATGGCTGCTAGCGAGGTGACTCGTGAGGAGCTTGATCGGGCGTTTACTGTGAACTTAACTGGCATGATACTGCTGACGCGTAGAGTTGTTGAAGAGATGAAGCAAGCCGGCGCAGGCAACATCATCAACATTGGTTCGATTTACGGGATGGGAGGTCAGGACCCATCCATGTACCAAGATCCGGAGGCTAGTGTATCGCTGGACTATTCCGTATTCAAAGGCGGCGTCATTGCTTATACCAAGCAGTTGGCCACCACGCTGGCTCAATACAATATCCGGGCTAACTGTCTGAGCCTGGGAGGACTTCGGGAGACAACTTCGGATGACTACTTCCTGCCGCGCTATAACCAGCGAGTGCCCCTGGGACGGATGGCCAGCGGCGAAGACGTCGCTGGCCCGATTGTTCTTCTGGCCTCGGAGGCCTCGGCTTATATGACGGGAAGCAACATAGTGGTAGATGGAGGATTCACTGCCTGGTAGTCACCAACAAAACGATAGGGAGGTAACACTCAATGGAATCAATGGATAACAACCAACCGATGCAGATGCGACCCAGTCGTGTGCTCAAAAAGCTACGAGCTGGGCAACCCGTGACTTGTGTTAAGACTAACCTGGCCGACGCCCGACTGGCCGAGATTGCCGGGATAGTTGGCTTTGACTGCCTTTGGACGTGTATGGAGCACATTCCCAATGACTGGTCGGTAATTGAGAAGCAGATTTGGGCGGCCAAGGTCCATGATATGGATGTTGTCGTGCGGGTCGCGCGCGGCAGCTATAGTGACTACATCCGACCGCTGGAGATGGACGCCTCTGGCATTATGATCCCTCACATAATGAGTGCTGAGGACGCCAAAAACGTAGTGCGGATGACGCGCTTCGGCCCCGTCGGGCGACGGCCGATTGATGGTGGTAATGCTGATGGTGCGTTCTGTCAGATTGACCTACAAGAATACATCCGGCAGGCTAATGAGCAGCGATTCATTATTCTGCAGATAGAGGATCCCGAGCCGATGGAAGAGCTGGACGCCATAGCTGCTGTGGAAGGTTACGATATGCTGCTATTCGGGCCGGGTGATTTTAGCCACGGTATCGGCGTCCCCGGCCAGATGGATGATCCACGGATCGTCGAGGCGCGTCACCGCATCGTCGAAGTTGCGGCCGCCCATGGAAAGTTTGCCGGTACCGTTGGTGGTGTCGAGGCAGTCGGCGAGCTACTGGGGATGGGATACCAATTCATTAATATCGGCGCTGATGTCATCTCCCTTGCCACCCATTGGGCTGAGCTAATCAGTCAATTCCGCGAACAGGCCGCTGTAGAATAGACGAGCGGACAGGGCCTCCCGACCTGACTCTGTTTGTCTAAATAGGGGAACACAGACAGGGCTACCCGCTTGAGGGATAGCCGTCAGCCTCCAGAGCCAGGCCCAGGATGAGGATCTTGCTGATGCGGCTGGCGCGCTTGGCCCACTTGGCCTCAGGATGATGGTAGCGGTAGGCGTCAAGTAGGGTAGGGGTAAGAATAAGCATGCCCACGCTATCCTCGCCCCATCCCAGCTCGTCGGCCATTCCCTTGGTGTCACGCTCGTTGGGGCCATAGCCTGCAAAAGCTGTAGCTGCATAGCCAACGGTCAGCCAAAAATTGAAAGTGGCCAGGCCCTTGAGGAACGGTTCATCTGCATCGCGTAGGTCTTCAAGTCGGGAATCTCAGCCACCGGCTCCAGAGCCGCGATGGTCAGCTGGAATGAGGTGTTCGCAGATCATGCCAAAGAAGCTGCTTTGGCGGCTGTGTTGGCCCTGCATAGTCGCTACCACTATCCTTAAAAAACTGTACCTGCACTACTCATTTCCATTCTAGCACACTATCCCTTGACAGCAAGGCCCCCCCCTTGCGCTATAATAAAAATGTAACTTTCGCAACAGTCTCTGGTAGGTCTTTTTTGAGGCGTATTGATGGAGGGGGAAGGACTTGCTTCGCCTGCTGGCTAAATGCAGGTAGGCCAGCTAACTAGTATTGATCATGCGATAATCTGGATCTATCTACTTGGAATGGTGGCTATGGGGTTGTGATTCGCCAGAGCCCACGGATCTTATGTGAACTATGACTAGTGCTGAACCGAGCGCTATTCCAGGGATCTGCCCAAATCCATTGCTTGCAGCGCGAACAGGAGGAACACTATGAGCTACGCCGGAGGGTTCAGCACGCTAAACTACGTGATTGTGTTTGTTTACCTCGGGGCGATGTTTGCCATCGGTCTGTCGCTGGCCGGCAAGCAGCGTAATACCAAAGACTATTTTTTGGCTGGCCAGCGCATGCCCTGGATAGTCGTGGCGATGAGTATGTTTGCGTCGCTGTGGAGCGCAATCTCTTACATAGGTGGTCCTGGACTGGTTTACGCCGAGAACATTTCCTTGATTGTAGGCGGTTCGGTCGGTCTTATGGTTGCGCCCCTGTTGATATTTCTGTATTACCCGCTTTACCGCAAGCTCAACGTCACAACATCTTATGAGTACATCCGAGCGCGTTACGGAGCGGCTGCCAGGTATGTAGTCTCGGGCCTGTTTCTCCTGGCCCGATTGGGATGGTTGGGCACTGTCATTTACGCACCAGCGCTGGCGCTGGCAGTGGTGACCGGTATCAACATCTGGGTAGCCATCATCCTGATGGGCCTGCTGGCGACGACTTATACCGTTCTCGGTGGGCTTTCTGCAGTGCTGTGGACCGACGTTGCCCAGTTTGTTATCCTGGTAGGCGGAGCTATCTGGATAGCAGTAACCTTGTTGGTTGGCGTGCCCGGGGGCTTTAGCAACATTTGGAGTATCGCAGAGGCCACCAACCATCTACCCGCATTTAATTGGCGTTTCAATCTCTATGAGATGACGCTGGCGTCAGCCGTGATAATGTACTTCGTTTCGTTTATGGGGGACTGGGGTATTGACCAGGTCAGCGTTCAGCGCCTTATGGCGATAAAGGACTTCAAGGGCATGGCCCGTGCTGCGATCACCAACTCATTCATTCTAATGTTTAACGAAGCCATCCTCATTATGACCGGGCTTGGCTTGTTCGCATACTATTACAGTTTCCCGGAGCGCCTGACTGAGGGTATTGAGCAAGACAAGGTGTTGCCTTACTACGTCATCCAAGCTCTTCCTAATGGTGTCTCAGGGCTGCTCATCACCGCTATCTTCGCAGCAGCGATGTCGAGCATGGACTCGGGCATAAACTCCATGGCCACGGTCATAGTCAACGACTTCGTGAGGCCATTGCGGCGCAAGGTTGCCACCGATGTACAGGACCTCAGGCTGGCCCGTATCCTGACACTTGTGCTCGGTACGTTTGCGGTGGGTGTGGCCTGCTATGTCTCGACCATAGAAGGCGTATTGAAGGCATCCGCGACGTTTGCCGGATTGTTCACAGGCCCGGTGATTGCCATGTTCTTGCTGGGAGTTATCACCAGGCGAACCAACTTCGTCGGTTGGGTGGTGGGCGCTGTGGTTGGAGTTCTGGTCGTCTTCTGGGTCCAGAACTTCACAGGAATACACTTCTACTACTACTTGCCCTTCAGTTTCGGGATTACTCTCGTGGTCGGATACCTGGCCAGTAGCTTGCTGGGCCCGCTTTTTCGTTTGCCACTGGCCGAGAATCAATACACGCTATGGGGTAGGCGAGCAAAACCGACTCCGACTGAGAACAGCAAATGATGAAAACACACTGCCGCTTGACCAACAGCTTGCTCACGCAATCACGGATTCACTCGGGATTAGCGAGAGGTGGGTCAGACGGACAGAACCCGCGAAATTCGTCAGCACGGGGACTGAGTAATGACTGAACAGTGGCGTTTCTTCGCGCTGTAAGCTCTACTCCTCCCACGGGTAGGGTAAGGGCTACGTGCGCTGCCGGCGCAGGTTTGACTGCAATACGCCACGGAAGTCCACTTTTGCTATTATCTACCCTTCAGCTTCGAGACTTGCATAGTCGTTACGTACCTGGCTGGTCTGGCTCGCGGCTGGCAGAAACTGGAGGGAGTCCTGGTGCTATAAGCACGCCAAAGGCGCGAGGCGGAGAAAGAGCAATGGATGACGAACGCAATCGGGAGTGTGACAGTTTGGTTGTCAATATAAGAAATATGGAATATGGTGCGATTCCCGATAATAGGAAGGTGACAAATACATGAATGGTAGCCTGAATGACATTCTGCCAGAGCCGATTAGCAAGGATTCCGAGGAGATCATACTCGGACTCCTCAAGAGGAAGATGAAGGGAGCGGCTTCATTGGCGGTGCGGCTGCTTTGTGCTATGGAGGAGCGTTTTGGGCCTGAAGCGCGAGAGGTCATCGCGGATATGATAGCCAAGCGGCAGCCCAATCCTCGTCCGGATGCTAAGGACCCCGAGGAAGATCTCCAAGAGTTTTGTGCATCGCTGGAACGTGGTTGCGTGGGCTCGCACCGATGGGAGCGCGTGGTGGATGAGCCAGACCGAATTGGGTACCGCTTCACACGGTGCATGTGGGCCGAGGTTTATCGTGAGCTTGGTGCGCCCGAACTGGGATTCGTGTTGTGTGCAGGCGACGAGCCGGCTGTCAGGTCATGGAACCCTCGCCTGGGTTTCGAACGCACAAAAGTGTTGATGAACGGAGACGAAGTCTGTGACCACGTGTTTTTCGTTGAGAGAGAGTAAGAGTGGCGGAGGGCAATCAGCGGTCAATACTGACAGGCCTCAGCGTTCCGTAAGGCCCTGGCTGCAGGGTTTGTAGGACCTCGCATAGCAACTGGCACCACAAATGGGGGCAGACTATGTCCGTTGACCCTCGGAAGAGCTAAGCAACTGCCGGCTACCGGATAGCTTACGGCTTGAAGAAGGTTATTCATTGGCAGTAGCGAATAGCACAGTCAAGTAACATATTCTCGGCAATACGCC
>JALGTD010000119.1 GCA_029821515.1 Candidatus Zipacnadia bacterium
TCCCACATGATCCGATAAGTCTTACCCAACCGACCTGGTGGCTTATCCGCAGAAAAAACCACGTTCGCTAAGCTCAAGACAAGCAGCAATACGGCACAAGCGGTGGTGATTTGCAACATTGTAATCTCTCCTTGAATAATGCGATGATTTCCGCCGGCCATCTGCCGTGCAAATCAGGAATCAGGCCCATATGGATGAGTCCCACTTATCCCAGACTGCTCCGCTCGGCGCCCGGCGGTGTGGAGCCATCAATGAGCTTATGAGCACGCCACTTGCCCGCATTTGCTGCAACCCGGGCTGGGGCGTGAATGATCCGGTCACGCCAGCCACTCAGACTGCTGCCCGGCGGCGCGATCTCGTCTATATTAGCCAACTCCTCCGGCGTGAGCTGGACCTCGCAGGCCTTGACTGCTGAGCGCACATACTCCACCGTCCGGCAGCCGACTATCGCGGAAGTGATAAACGGCTGCTGCATCACCCACGCGAGTGTATACTCGGCCACTGTGCAGCCTTTTCCCTCCGCCAGCGGCCGCAGCTTCTCGACCACCTCGTACTCCTCTGGCGCCAGGTCTTCCTGGCTGCGCTTGCCCGAGAAAACGCCTCGATATAGGGGCGAGAAAGTGCACAGCCCAATCCCATGTCGCAAGCACATCCACGCCAGGTCATTCTCCAGACTGCGCTCCATCAGATGATACGGTGGCTGCTCAGCAACCGTCTGGGGCCAGCCGTGCTGCTTCGCAAGCATCAGGAACTCAACGATCAGCGTCGCCGGCCACTTGGAGGTACCCACATACAGGATTTTCCCCTGCTTCACCAGCGCGTCCAGCGTCTGCAGAGTCTCCTCCAGCGGGGTAGTAGGATCAAGCACGTGCAGGTAGTACAGGTCAATACGGTCAGTCTGTAGACGGCGCAGACTGGACTCAACCGCCCGAGTCAGGTGATAGCGGCTGGCACCCCAATCGTTGGGGCCATCACCCATCTTCCAGACGCCTTTTGTTGCCAGTACCACCTCATCGCGCCGACCGTTCTCGGCAAGGGCGTTGCCGATGTACTGCTCCGAGGGCCCATAGCAGTCGGCGCTGTCAATAAAGTTGACCCCCAGGTCAATTGCTTCATTGACAATACGGATGGCTTCAGCCTCATCTGTTTTGCCGCCGAAGCTCATTGTTCCCAAGCTGACCGGTGAGACGCGCATTCCACTACGCCCAAGCTGTCGGTATTCCATCGCAACTCCTACTGACTGTCAATTTGTGATGTTTCAACTGTAATAGTTCGTTGTAGTGAGAGACCGTTGCAAAAGCTACTCATGTATTATAGAGAGGGGGGGGGCTTGCTGTCAATGGAGTGGTGTGATAGAATAATAGGCAGTAGTTGAACATTATTCTGTGGCAATGGTGCTTGGGCTTACGCAAGGCGAATACACCGCAGAGCATCTAAGTTAGGAGAAGTCGAAATGTTTACACAGATCGCGTGCAAGTTGGTACTGTTGTTAACAATTGTTTGCGTAGTCTATTCGACTGGCTACACAGATGATGAGAGTACGCGCTTTGTCATCCGCGGGCCGCAGCGCGTTACCGATGGTTGGATCAGTCTGGATAGTGCCTCTTTCGGGGACCCGGAGCTTGTCGCCAGCGGCAGTGCTTGGTCGAACTACTGGCGGGTGCTGGTGAAGTTTAACCTGGGCGAAATCAGTCCGGCCCGGTACGGTCGGGTGGAGCGCGCGATATTGCGCCTCCATGCCACACAGGCGGCCAACGGGGATGAGCATGAGACAACGGTGGCTGCCGTGGCCGTGCCCTGGACGACTGACGCAACCTGGTCAACCCGAGACGGTAACAATGCCTGGCCGCAGAAGCAGCACAGCAACATTGACTACGCGATGGTCGTGGCCGATTCACTCTCGCGAGTGATCACCGAACCTGGCGTTGTCCAATTCGACGTGACCAACATAGTTGACGCGTGGCTTTACCAGGGAGCCCAGAACAACGGTTTCCTGATCCGGACCGGTGAGACCATCTTCGGCAAGCCCGGCGCAGGCACATGGCAGCTCGTCTTCGCCAGCAGCGAGGCGGACGAGGGCGGGCCGGAATTGGTAGTTGAGTTGGCGGGCACTGTGCCCACCCCGGAAGAAGCACACGAGCGCGCACTTGCATTGTACCCCTCGCCGCTCCTGCCCCCGGTGAAAGACCCCTACCTCTTTGCCTGGTATCCGCTCGATAGGCGAGATCTGGCGCAGCGGTTGGTGGCTGCCAATCTGACGACGTACTCCAGCCAGGAGACCTGGCTGTACCCGCGTGGAGTCATGAACCTGGGCTGGGGGGAAGGAGGGCCGGCCGGCTGGCTGGCTACGGAGGAAGCTTGGGTGGGGTATTATGTGGGGCTAGCGGAGCGATACCCGATGGGGTATTGCATGCACGAGTGGCATATGTCCTCGGACAGTCCGGATGCCCAGTGGGCCGTCGCGGCAGTGCGTGAGGCCGAGCGGCGGTATCCCGAGAGCTACTCGGCTTTCTACTATCAAGGTCAGGAGGAAATGGCTAAGCTGGCCGCCGAGGGCGTCCTCGACCTTCTTATCCTCCAGGGCTACACGAACGTGCACAAGCAGTTCGGGCCGATCAGTACGTTTGCCATTGGCATGGGTGGCATCAAGCAGCGCATTGACGTGGCCCGGGAGGCCGGTGCCCTCGAGCGAACCATCGTCATGCTCGGCCATATCTGCAAACCCGACGACTACCACCCCGGGTATGAGCTGACGGCTGAGATGGTTGACCAGCAGATTGCGGAACTGCGTGCCTACGCCCCCGAGATGCCGGGCATAGCTTTCTACTTCGTCGGGGGCGACGAGCTGGCCGTGCAGTGTGACGAGCTGGCTCGCAAGCACTTCGTGGATCCGGCTCCCGAGGTGCTGATCGCCGAGCCGGCGTTTGCGGCCGAGCTGACCGCGACCCACGTCACCGTGCGGGCGGAAGCCCAGGCCAAAGGCGAACGCACCGTTCGCCAGTACCGCTGGTTCATTGACAACCGCCTGGTGGCCGAGACTGAGCAGCCCTCGTATGTTTGGGACCTACGCGGGGAGGCCAATGGCTACCACTTTATCACGGTGCACGCAGTGGACAGCGCCTACAACCGCGCTGCCGCCCAGGTTCTGGTGACCATTGCGCGTTAGCTGCGTTTGGGATATGCCAGACTGTCGAACACGTTGGCCAAGCCCGGCGTCAGAGTAGCCGTGGACCGCCTTTCTCGGCAGTGAAGAGATTCTGCCAGGGGAGATTCCCGGCTAACCCAGCCTTTGCACGCCGTGTCTGTGTCGCTCAGATGTCGCTGACCACCAATTCGCAACGGAGGTTACCATGTCTACAGTCACGGCTGGCAGTGTCCCCATTACTCACATCTACTACCCGCACAATGCAGCCACGCCGATACGCTTTGCCGCAGAGGAGTTGTGTCGTTACCTGCAGGTCTCACTTGGCGTTAACCTGATGCTTGGCGAAGGCATGGCAGAACGCGGAAGTTTCTTCCTCACCACACCTGAGCTGACTGAGGAGGCATCTGACGTGGTAGGTTCATTTCCAGATCGGCAGTACGATCGCTGTGCCATCGCTGCACACGATGGTGTGGTCTGGCTGGTTGGTGAGAACCCGAGGTCGGTGCTTTACGCCGTGTACGACTTGCTCCGGGAGAAGCTGGGAGCTTCCTTCTTTGCGCCCGGGCCAGAGCACGAAGTCGTTCCTCAGGCTGATCAGCTTTCCTTCGGTGACAACGAGATATTGGTGCGTGGTTCCGCCTTTGCTTTACGTGATTATGGTGGTTCGTTCTCGGCAGAGCTGATCGACTTCACGACCAAGAACCGGCTTAACCTCGTCATTGCCTCTGATTACCACGATGTCCCCCTGGCCGAAATACGTCGCCGCGGCCTGCTTCTGCGGGGTCCCGGCCATATCTGGGCGCGCTTGCTTCCTGATGAGAGCTTGTTCAACGAGCATCCTGAATACTTCCCCTTGCAGGATGGTGAACGCAAACCTAATGGTCGCACCGCCTGCTTCTCGAATCCGGAAGTGCGCCGTATCTTCCGGGAGAACTTGCGCGCCTATCTGCGCGAATTCCCGCACTGGGACATTTTCGCATTCTGGGCCGAAGACACCCAAGATCCGTACTACTGTAGCTGTCCTGATTGTGCGCAGATGTCCCTGCCCGACTGGTATGTGCTCCTGGTCAACGAGGCTGCAGAAGTCCTCGCCGAGGAGCTTCCCCATGCCCATCTGGAGTTCATTGGTTATCACGGCACCCGGGAGGTGCCGACTCGAAAGTGGCATCTGTTTGAAAATGGCCAGAGAATGCTGTTTGACTTCTGTGGGGGATACACCCGCGATATCTATCATCCGCTGGCCACTGGTACAGGAGGCAGCGCGAAGGTCTACGGGATGTATCGTAATTGGCTCGAGTACCTGGAGGAGATTGGCTTCCAGGGGCAACGCCTGCTTATGGAGTACTACAACCTGTGCGAATGGCCCAACCAGGGACCTCGGGGGCGGGCCCTGCTCTGGCCCTTGGAAGTGATTCGCGAGGACACCCAGGCTTATCTGCAGGACGGCTGGGACGGGCTCAGTGACTGGTTCTGCCAGCAGCGCCAATGCTTCCCCTCGCCCTTCTACGTTTGGGCTTGGCTCCAGTTTTATACCGACCCAACCATCACCGTGGAGGCCTTAAAAGACACCTTCTATCCCAGCTACTTCGGCTCGGTTGGCGAGGCAGTGCGTGAGTATATGGACGTGCTTGAGGATACCATGCACGCACGGACCTCAGCGGAAAATCTCGAGCAGGTACGCGCCCTGGCTGCGCGGCTCGAAGCCATCCCGGATCCTGGAGATGCCCAGATAGAGCGTCGCCTGCGCACTTTGCGCATACACCACGAATACTGTGTGCTGCTCAAGGAGATCTTCCTGGCCTTTATCGGGGGCGACGCGGCCCAGTGGAATGCCTTAGAGCAACCCTTCCGCGATTTCTTCGAAGTCACACATCGCGAGGCGCTGGCAAGTGAGTTGATTCAGTGCCCGCCTAATTGGGCACACACCTGGTATGACTGGCTTGCGAACGGTACTCGGGGTCAGCTCGAAACACTCGTACAGGACGACACCCTGCACTGATTGCGGTTGACCTGCTGCAACAGTCTCTGATTAAATACTAAGTCTGGCAGTCTGAGCGAAAACCCCCAGGAGGGATTATCATGGGCAAGCCAAGTGGTCGCCTGCAGCGAAAATATCGGATCATGTGGGACCAAAACAGCGGGCAGGAGAGCTACTACAACCCGCCCATGAGTCCGGAGAAGGTGGCGCAGGCCCACTTCGGGTTCTTTGAAGGAACGCCCGTGGATGCATATGTGTGCGCCCTGGGACACTGGCCAGACGGTGGGAGGCTCGGCCACCATTGCCGGGCCGGGAGTTGCATTGTGGCGGTATGCCGAGAATCTGCGGCTGCTGTGGGAGGCGGGCTATGATCCGCTGCAGATCCAGGTTGATGAGGCTCGGCGCTTGGGCATTGATTTCTGGTTTCGCCTGTCCATGAACGACTGGCATCATCAATCGAAGGGGCAGGTGACTAACCTCATAGGCAGCCGGTTCTACAGCGAGCACCCCGAGTACTTGATCGGCGAGGACGGGCTGGGGCCGAGCTGGTCCGGGAGGGTCGCCTACTTTCAGGACTTCGCCCACGAGGAGGTGCGGCGCTTGCGGCTGGAGACGGCTATCGAGGCCTGCGATCGCTACGACGTGGACGGCTTCGAATACGACTTCATGCGCTGTCCGGGCTATTTCAAATACGACGAGTTGGAAGAGAACATCCCGGTAATGACCCAGTTCATTCGGGACACACGGGCCGCCCTGGATGAGATCGGCGAGAAGCGGGGCCGGCCGATTGGGCTGTCGGTGCGCGGTCCTAATACCATCGCAGGCACCCGCGATCTGGGCCTCGATGTCCCGACCTGGATCGAGGAGGGATTGGTTGACGTCGTGGTGCCGTCCACGTTTTTCGCCGCCGACCTGGAGGAGGATATCAGTGAGTGGGTGGAGTTGGCCAGTGCTACGCCGGTGCTGATTAACCCGGCGATTGAAGAAGCTTATATTGCCGGCCACACCGGCGGGATAACGCGCTGCTTCTACAACCCACCCGTCTACTTGCCGCTTTCGGTGGAGATGATCCACGCCATTGCTGCCCGGCATTGGCGCAACGGCGCGGATGGGCTGTACGTGTTCAACTGGTTTGGTGCAGCCCCGACGTATGACTACGACAACCGAGCGGCGCTGGACAACGTTGGAGACCCGGTGCGCCTGCAGTACAAGAACAAGCGCTACGTGGTGATGCGGACGGACGAGTCCTTCCCTAATTGCTTGCCCCACCCCCGGCAGATCCCGACACAAGTTGGGGCCGAGCCC
>JALGTD010000120.1 GCA_029821515.1 Candidatus Zipacnadia bacterium
GCACTACTCGGGCTGAATCCAGGCCGGCAACATCGTCATCAAACAACTCCGAGACTCGCTGCACTGTGTTGGGCTGGGGCAAAGCCACGAAATCCGGATCGCGATGCGCCGCTCTCGCCAGGGTTACTGCCTGGCCGGCGCAAGCGGCTACCTGGTCGTTCTCCAGACTCTGACTACTGGCCAGCCCTACTGCTCCGTTGACGTAGGCTCGCACACCAACTCCACTATTGCGCTGAGCCTCACACTGCTTGATACTACTTTTTTCTACCTCAACCTGAACCGATCGCGCCGAGGCGCAAATTGCATCGGCCCAGTCAGCACCGGCAGCAATTGCCGCCTGCACTGCTGCCTGGGCTACATCAACCATGCTATCCAAAGTGTTCCCTCCCGGTTAGCGGCACCAGCGAACATTGCCTTTTCATCGGTGTACCAGACCGGCCACAAAGCCATCCTCGCGCACTTTTTGGGCCAGCGCCTCAGCGTCGTCGCGCCCGCTGAAAGTTCCCACGTTGACTCGATGATATGTAATTCCCTCGTTCTTAATCTGGGTGATGAATGGGCTGTAGCCCCGCTCTTCCAGTTTCTGCACCTGCCTGCGGGCATTATCCTCTTCCGCGAACGAACCGGCCGTCACTACCCACTCTCCCTCAGTAGCCGAAGGCTGCTCGGAGCCGTCCCCAGTTGCTTCGGATTCGCTCATGTGAAGTTCGGCCCCGTCTTGAGGCCCCTCCGCGGTCTGTTCGCCCTCCTGACCAGGCGCACTGAGCAGTCCTTCACTTCCGGTAGGCTCACGCTCTTCAATCTCGACGACGGGCCGCAACGGTGCCTCCTCCTCTTGTCCACTGGAGGGCACCTCGGCGACCGGACTTTCACCAGGTGGCTCGGGCCGGGCCCCCGCCTCCAGGTCAACTTCGACCAGACGTCGGCCCACCCAGTTCTTGCCAGCTTGATAGCTCAACACACCGGCAATGGCGCAGATCAATAGCACCATCAACCAGAAAGCGACGGTCTGGCGACTCTGTTGGTCTTTTCGCGATAGCATATAGTGACCTCCCCTACTCGCCGAAGCCTGTATATCTCGACCCGATACTCACCGACATCTTAGCACCAAAACCCGCTGGAGGCAAGCACACCCCATAGAAATTGCCTGTGAGCAGCGCCAACCGTCGAGGACATTCCTTGTGGTCAGAGCGCTGTTAGCTGATGCGGCCCACAATCTGCTCGGTCAGGCCAAAAAGCGCTTCTCGGCTCGGGGAGGGTGATATGATTTGCAGATGGCACTGAGCTGAGGCTATGTAGTCGCGAGCGCATTGCTCGGCGTAGCTGCGACCGCCGACCTGCTCCACCCGTGCGGCCAGAGTTGCCCGGGCCTCTTTGCCGCCAGTTTCCTCAGACAGTTCTTCAAGCAGCCGGGCAATCCGTCCCGAGTCATCATTCTCCAAGGCATAGATGACTGCCAGCGTCCGCACGCCTCGAGACTGATCCTGCCCCACCGACTTGCCCAGCGTAGCTGCATCACCATATAAGTCCAGCAGGTCGTCAGTTATCTGGAAGGCTAGACCCAGGTCATGCCCGAAAGCAGCCAGCTCAGACTGGACATCATCGGGGGCACCAGCGGCCTTCGCTCCCAGCCGACAACTGGCCGAAAACAAGGCGGCAGTCTTTCCAACAATAATCTGCAGGTAGACCTGTTCGTCAATTTCGTCGCCGCGCTCCAGACTGAGCAACTCTGCCTCGCACATCTCACCAATGGCCTGGGCGAGGACATTCAGATAGTCATTGTCGTCATGCTCAGACAGATACCGGTAGGCCACTGCCGCCAGATAGTCACCGACCAGCACCGCCTGGGAGACTCCCCACTTGCGCCAGGCCGACTCTGTCCCCCGGCGCGTCTCAGCTTCGTCAAGCACGTCATCGTGCAGCAGTGAGCTGGAGTGCACGAGTTCTACTGCTGTCGCCAATCTGATCGCCTGACCATTGATCTGCCCGCAGGCCCTCGCACACAGCAGCAACAGCGCTGGACGCAGCCGCTTGCCGCCAACCCCCATGGTATGGCTGGTCACCTCTCGTACGATCGACGAGCCGCTCTCGGCTATCTGCCGAAGGAACTCCTCAGTTCGGGCCAACTCCTCAGCCACAGGAGCATAGAGCTCTCGCCAGGGGCTACTCGCTGGTATCGGCTTCTGGACCCTCGTTTTAGCCTGGCTACTCATATCCGGCTCCCGACCGTCTATTGCACACGCTATCGGCCGTACGGTAGGGGAACAAACCGCGTTAGACGTACTGCTGAATAAGCTCGATTATCGCCTGCGGAAGCAGGCCAATCGCGAAGGTGCCCACCAGGCAGATAGCAACTACTACCACGATACCCACCGGCTGAATGGTCATCGCTTCTTCGCCTGGTTCCCCGAAGTACATCACCCGGACGACATTCATATAGTAATAGACAGAGATTGCACTGTTTATGATACCAACTACCGCCAGCCACGCCCAGTTCCCCGTGCTTATGGCCGCTCCGAAGATATACAGCTTGCCCAGGAAGCCACCGGTCGGCGGAATCCCGGTCAGCGACAGCAGGAAGATGACCATCGCCGCCGCGAATACCGGCGCCGTCCGGTACATTCCGGCGAAGTCGGCAATCTCTTCACTACCCCGATTGCGCGCCACGAGCAGCACCACCGCAAAGGCCCCGATATTCATAAACAAATAAGCCGCGAAATATATGATGAGCCCGTGCAGACCGATTGTCTCAGTGGCAGCAACTACCACGCCGATGAGCAGGTAGCCCGCATGGGCGATTGACGAGTAGGCCAGCATCCGTTTGATATTAGTCTGGCGAATGGCCCATAGATTGCCGGCGAACATGGTGAGAGTGGCCAACGCGGCCAACAGCGCCGGCCAGTGCGGCATCAGTAACGGATACCAGGCCAGCACCAGCCGTACAAGCAACGCAAAGCCGGCTGCCTTCGGCGCTATCGACAAGAATGCAGTTATCGGCGTAGGAGCGCCCTCGTAGGCATCCGGCGCCCAGGCGTGGAACGGAACCATGGCAATCTTAAAGCCCAGTCCCACCGTCACCATAACTACCGCCAGCGGCATCATCAGGCCTGCCAGCCGCAGCACATACACCTCCGGTATCCCCACCTGCACCAGTGTGCTCTGCAGGAAGGCCGGCTGCACCGCGACCGCTGCGGTCGGCCCCGAGGCCATGAAGCGAGCGGCAATCTCGCTGAGGCGAGTTGAACCGCCCAGTCCATAAATCAGCGAGATGCCGTACAGCATTACTGCGGAAGCTGCTGCCCCATACAGGAAGTACTTCAGCGCCGCCTCATTGGACTTGCGGTCCTGCTTCATATAGCCGGTGAGCACATAGCCCGACAGGCTGATCATCTCGAAGGATAGATAGATGATGATCAGGTCAAACGCACCCGTCAGCAACATCATCCCTGTCAGCGAGAATAGCAGCAGCGCGAAATATTCGCCAAATCCCCGCTCTAGCCGGCGCAGATAGTCAACTGAGAGCAGAATCACCAGGAGGGCCGCCGCCAGCAGCACCAGCTTGAAGCTATCGGCGAAGCTGTCAATGACGTAAGCGCCCATAAACTCGAATGTCTGCGGCCCCATCCACCGGCTTGCTACCAGATACACGGGTATTGCCAGGCCCACCGCCGCCAACCCCGCCGGCAATAGCCGCCAGCGTCGGGGCACAATCAAGTCGGCAACCAGCACAACTATCGCCAGTCCGCACAGACTCAGTTCGGGACCAAATATACTCAGGTCGTTGTAAGGCATATCAATAAGTAGTCAATCGTCAGTAGGACAGGCGTCGCGCCTGTCACAGAATAGATGAGCAAGCCTCTATCGTTTTCGCTTATCTCCCCAGCGAAGTAATAACGCTGGTCACATGATAGAACTGCTCCAGATTGGTCACCAGGGCGGTGCTGGCGGCATCAATAACAGTTAGAATGGGCCGTGGGTACAGCCCGATCGCCAGCATCAGCGCTGCCAGCGGGACGGTAGCTATCAGCTCACCCGCGTCCATATCTCGCAGATTCTGCCAGCGCTCGCGCAAATCGCCCAGGAAGACACGCTGAATCATCATCAGGAAGTACGCCGCAGTTATGGCAATACCAAGCAGCGCCAGCCCGGTAATTACCTTGAATATCCCAAATGACCCCAGGAAGACGAGAAACTCAGCCACAAACCCCGCCAATCCCGGCAAACCCAATGAGGCAAAGCAGGCCAGCATCGTTATGCCGGCGTAGACTGGCATCTGCTTGGCCAGGCCGCCGAAGGCGTCAATATCCCGCAGATGGGCCCGCTCATAGATTACCCCAACCAGGAAGAACAGCGCCCCCGTGATAATTCCGTGCGTCACCATCTGGAGCACCGCACCGTTAAGGGCCGTGATGCGAGCGTGTTGGACGGCCTCGGTAACTGCCTGGGGCGCAACAAAGGCGGCGGCCGCCGCGACACCCAGCATTACGTAGCCCATATGATTGACACTGGAATAGGCGATCATTCGCTTGAGGTCTTTTTGGGCCATCGCGCACAACGCGCCGTAGATAATACTTATCAGGGCCAGAATCGCTATAATCAGTGCGTACTGGCGGAAAGCCACGGGCATAATCGAGAGGCTGACGCGAATAAAGCCGTAGGCACCCATCTTCAGTAGAACCCCAGCCAGGATAACGCTGCCAGCGGTGGGCGCTTCAACGTGAGCGTCAGGCAACCAAGTATGGAACGGAAAGAGCGGGAGCTTGATAGCAAACCCCAGAAACAGCCCCCAGAAGACGAGTGCCGCCGCCACCCCCCCTCCCGCGAACGGATGCTGCCGCGCCAACTCAATCATATCAAAGGTATGCGGCGTGGAGGCAAAGTACAGGGCAAGAATTCCCAGCAGCATCGCCAGGCTGCCAACCAATGTATAGATAAAGAACTTGATAGCGGCATATTCCCGCCGCGGGCCGCCCCAGATGCCGATCAGGAAGAACATCGGCACCAGGCTCACTTCCCAGAATATGTAAAACAGGAAGAAGTCCAGCGCGCAGAAGACTCCCAGCATTCCCGTCTCCAGCAGCAGAAAGAAGATCATGTATTCCTTGATCCGGTCGGTGATGCGCCAGGAATAGATGATCGAAAGCAGCGATAGCAGCGTGGTCAGCAGGATCAGCGGGAGACTCAGCCCGTCAATGCCCAGGTGGTAGTGGATATTGAGCTCGTCAATCCAGTCAGCCAGCTCCGTAAGCTGCATACCCGGCTGGCCGGGGACAAATCTGGCCCAGACGCCCAGTGACAGCACAAACGCTACCGCAGCAGCGACCGTGGCTGTCCAGCAGATCGCCTTGTGGTGGCGCTCAGTGTTCAAGAACAGGAGCACTAC
>JALGTD010000121.1 GCA_029821515.1 Candidatus Zipacnadia bacterium
GCTGCGCTCGATTCTACGCTACCTGCAGGTCTCGACGGCAAATATGGAAGAGGGGGTAATGCGCGCCGAGCCGACCGTCAACCTGATTGACGAGTCCAGTGGCGAGGCTACGCCCATGGTGGAGATAAAGAACCTCAATTCTATCCGCTCAGTTCACGATGCAGTTGAATACGAGCTTCAGCGCCAGCGGCGCTGCCTGCAGACCGGTGAGCAGATGTACCAGGAGACGCGCCTGTGGAACGAAGAGCAACATGTTACTGCCACTATGCGCCGCAAGGAGAGCGCCGACGACTATATGTACTTTCCTGAGCCTGACCTGGTGCCGTTGGCCCCGGAGCCGGAGTGGGTCGAGAGCATTAAGGCCTCTATACCGGAGTTGCCCGCCGCCTTGCGCCGCCGGCTGATCGAAGAGCATGGCTTACCCGAATACGACGCCGAGGTCATCACTGCCGACCACGAGATTGCTGCCTACTACGAGAAGACAGTGGACGCTGGTGCAGCGCCGAAGGCCGCCAGCAACTGGCTAATGAGCGAGATTATGGGCTATCTCAATGAGCAGGGCCTGCCTATATCGGATCTACAGGCCCGCCCGGAGATGCTTGCTGAGCTGCTGATCCTCATTGATGAGGGCGCTATCAGCGGGAAGATCGCCAAGGATGTCTTTGTCGAGATGGCCCAAAGCGGCAAGCTTGCCGACCAAATCGTCGCCGAGCGGGGCCTGGAGCAAATCAGCGACGAGAACGAACTGGCGAAGCTGATTGAAGAGGCCATCGCCCAAAATCCCGGAGCCGTCGAAGACTTTAAGAGTGGTAAGGAAAAGGCCCTCGGGGCACTCGTCGGCGATATTATGGGCCAGACCCAGGGCCAGGCCAACCCGCAACTGGTCAACCAACTGCTGCGCAAGAAGCTCACTGAGACGTAGGCAAGCGGATTTGCAAAGGATGGGAGTGCTGTGAGTCAGGACTGGATCACAGAAGCGCCGGTGTCGCTGAGTGCTGAAGTAATCGTCTGTGGCGGGGGGCCAGCCGGGCTGTGTGCGGCAGTGGCCGCGGCTCAGGAGGGCGCGGATACGCTGCTCATTGAGCGCTATGGCTTTCTGGGAGGCATGGCTACCGCCGGCCTGATCAACCCCTTTATGCCCTACTACACCGGCGGTGAGCAGATCATTGAGGGCCTCTTCCAGCAGATTATTGACCGGCTGGATGCCGCCGGTGGCTGGAGTCACCGGCAGGACGAATGGGCCCGCGACGCCTTCGACCCCGAGATTATGAAGCTGGTGGCCCAGGATATGGTGGAGGAGGCCGGTGTCGAGCTGCGTTTGCATACAATGGTGGTTGATGCCAGCAGCGACAATGGACACGTTAGGCAGGCATTGCTCGGCAGCAAATCCGGACTGGAAGCCGCCGAGGCTACTATTTTCATTGACACTACCGGTGACGGGGATCTAGCCGCTCGCGCCGGGGTCCCCTACGAGCAGGGGCGCCCCGAGGACGGCCTGAGTCAACCGATGACTCTGATGTTCCGGATGACAGGGGTAGATGAAGAGCGTATGCCCTCGCGCGAGGAGATAAACCGCCTTTACGACCAGGCCAAGGCCGTCGGGGAGATTGACAACCCCCGCGAGAATGTATTGTGGTTCTACACTACCCGCCACGGCGATATCCACTTCAATACCACCCGTGTGGTGCACCACGATGGCACCAGCGCCGCCGACCTGACCGCCGCCGAGATGGAGGCCCGCCGGCAAGTTCAGCAGATGGTTAATTTTTTGACCGAAAAGGTGCCCGGATTCGCCGATGCCTACCTCAGCACGACGGGCACCCAGATCGGGGTACGCGAGAGCCGCAGAATCCTCGGCGAATATACCTTGACCGCCGAAGATGTCCTGGGGGCGAGCAAGTTTGCTGACGGCATTGCTCGTGGCTGTTATGATATTGATATTCACAACCCCTCGGGGACCGGAACGGTTATCAAGAGCCTGCCAGCGGGAGAAAGTTACGACATTCCCTATCGCTGCCTGTGTCCACGGGGCTTTGACAATCTGTTGGTGGCGGGCCGGCCAATATCGGCCACCCATCAGGCCCACTCGTCGCTGCGGGTAATGCCCATCGCTGCAGCAGTGGGCGAGGCAGCCGGCACAGCGGCAGCGATGTGCATCGCGCAGGAGCAGTCGGTCACCGCGGTGGACGTAGCCAAGTTGCGGGAAAGGTTGCGGCGGCGGGGAGCCAATATTGGCGGGGAGTAACCGGGCAGGAGTCGTGCAATGCTAGCCATCGGCCAGGCAATCCTGTTAGTAGCAGTGGTCGGGGTCATCTCCCTGACGGCGGGTGCTGCCGTCCTGCGGATGATCACGATGTGCCTGGACCGGGAAATAAGTGGCAGCGAACTGCTGGTCTGGCTGTTTGTTTATCTGGCTGCTTTCTCAATGGCCTTCGCCGCCTGGGGAACACCGCTGTTCATCCCCATTGTCCTGCTGTGCCTGGCGCTGGCGGTCGCCTATCCGCTGGGCACCTACCTGGTCGAAATCCACGGCCACTGGCGAATGCGTAACGAGGATATTGCCGCCTACGCACGCGCCGTCGAGGAAAATCCCAATAACCCCTTTCCACTTAAGCGGCTGGGCGATATCTTCTTTGACAGCCACAACTACGAGATAGCCGTGAAGTACTACAAGCAATATCTGGCCCGCTTCAAGGACCCCCGAATAGTCCGGCGGATGGAGCGAGCGCAAGAATATATGCGGCAGTCACCGGCGGAAACAATAATATGCCCTGGTTGCGGTGCCCCTAATCCCAAAGGTGTCTCTCACTGCATTGAATGCGGCGAATTGCTGCCGGGCATCCAGGATTTTCTCTCGCCGTTCCGGGGGCGCAAAGGTATCTCAATTCTGTTGTGGACGGCGGGAGTGACGATGGCGCTTGGTCTAGGCATCGTGGTGCTACAGGTTCTCACCGCACGGTTCGCCCCGCTGTTAGCATATATCCTGGTGCCCTTTATGTTTCTGGTCGCTATCACCGCCTTCTTCATCTACATCTACGTGCGCGTCAACCAGTGATTACCAACCAACAGCCTCCAGTGCCGCCTGCCAGTATTGACACTCCCCGGTGACCGGTGCTATACTAATTACTAGTTAAGTACTCCTATGTCTGTCGGTCACGGTTTCGGTAGCACAACGACAACATGCATATCAAACCAAGCCAGGAAAAGAAATGGCTCCAGTTGCAGCAGCGCCTCAGCAATATCTGGTTGTTCTGGGGCCTGTTCCCGTTAGGAATTGTGATCGTGCTGATGCTGGTGCTGGCCGGCCCGACGGCCAGCGCAAGTACCGCCAGCGCCACCCAACAGGAGCATCTTGTTATCAAACGCCGCACTGAGGCGGTAATGGCAGTATCCGCACTTCTCTTTTTCGCCGGATTTTCATTGGATGGTCGCTGGACTGACGACGAGCGTGTGGGGCGGCATATCCTGTACGCGGCCGGAGGCGATCAGTTCCACCCCACCCACAACCAACTGGCCTCCTATGCGGACAAAGCATTTCGTGCAGTTAACCGTTCAGTAACTATGCTAACCGGCGTCGGACTGGTGATGGCCCTCCTGGTACTAGTTGCCGTCGTCATTGATCTACCAGTGGTCAACGCACTGTATGTACTGATGCTGGCAGCTATTTTTCAGATATTTGTCTTCTCCCGACATACTTATTACAGGGACTTGATCTATGCAGCAATATCCGGCGAGTTGTCCGATTTAGACGAGGATAATGAGAAATAGACCTAACGAACCCAGCAGTACGCGAAGCTGACCTGTGGCAGCACCCAAGCAAAAATCGTAAGTCTTTCTCGCCTCAGCGCAACATCTCCAGTTGACTAATTGATCATACTTGCGGATCTCCTCATATTCACGAAAGAAACAAGTGCCCAGGCAGGTTGAAGCAATGCTCTACCGCAGACCGCGTGGTGTAAATGATATATTGCCCGATGAAGTAGGCCGCTGGCAGCAGGCGGAGGCGACCTTCCGTGAATTGTGCCGACTGTACCGCTACGAAGAGATTCGCACGCCGATGTTCGAGGAGACCGACTTGTTCGTGCGCGCCGTCGGCGAAGATACCGATATAGTTGGCAAGGAAATGTACACCTTTGAAGACCGCAGCGGCCGCAGCCTGACGCTGCGCGCGGAGGGGACCGCTCCGGTGATTCGCGCCTATCTGGAGAATAGCCTGCAGGGCCAGGATCGCGAGCGCCTCGGCAAGCTCTACTATATCGCACCCGTATTCCGCTACGATCGCCCCCAGGCCGGACGCTATCGCCAGCACCACCAGTGTGGTGCCGAGGCTATCAATTCCGCAGAACCTGAAGTGGATGCCGAGATTATCCAACTGTCTCTGCACTTTTTTCACAAGCTGGGTATCAAAGATGTCACGCTGCTGCTCAACTCAGTAGGCTGTCCGGTCTGCCGACCTGCGTACATCGAGGCTTTGAAGAGCTACGCTGCGCCCCATCTCGCACATCTCTGTAGCGATTGCCAGCGCCGCTATGAGACCAATCCGCTGCGCCTGCTGGACTGCAAGAATGAACAGTGCCAGCAGATTATGGAAAACGCACCTATCCTGCGTGATATGCTTTGCCCCGATTGCGCTGAGCACTTCGCCGGGGTCCAGCAGACGCTAAACATTCTGGGCATTCCCTACACTCTGAACCCGACTATCGTGCGCGGACTTGACTATTACACGAAGACAGCATTCGAGTTCGTAGCACCTGGGCTGGGGGCCAAGGACTCAATCGGCGGCGGCGGGCGCTATGACGAGCTTATTGAACAGTGTGGCGGGCCTCCCACCCCGGCGGTAGGGGTAGGAATCGGCCTGGAGCGAGTGCTCATCGCACAGGAGGCAGCTAATGCAACCTGAGGACGATGCTATTCGCGAAGGTTATTACGTCATCACGCTCGGAGACGAGGCGTGGAAAATAGGGCTGGGTACAACAGCGGATCTGCGGACGGCGGGTGAGGTCGCTGAAATAGACTATCGGCGGCGTAGCATGAAAGCGCAGATGCGGACCGCCGACAACGAGAACTACCGCTATGCCGTGATCCTCGGTGATGATGAGGTCCAGCAGGGAACGGTCACGCTCCGCGATATGAACAGCGGCGAGCAGGAGACGATTCCACGCTCTGAGCTGATCTCGCGGCTGGACACAGTCGAGTAATGCAGGAGGTTGCTGAATGTCGGAAGCTGGCAGTTTTATGAAACGCACCGTTCACTGCGGTGAGCTGCGCGAAGAGAATATCGGCGAAGAGGTAGTCCTCAATGGCTGGATTAACCGCCGCCGTGACCACGGTGGGCTGATATTTATTGATCTGCG
>JALGTD010000122.1 GCA_029821515.1 Candidatus Zipacnadia bacterium
ATGTTGTCAGCCGGCCCGAGTTTGTCACCCCTTATACTCCGTATCAGGCAGAGGTGTCCCAGGGCACGCTTCAGGCGATGTTCGAATACCAGACTATGGTCTGCGAACTGACGGCCATGGAGGTAGCAAACGCCTCGCTTTATGATGGTGCTACCAGCCTGGCGGAAGCCGTTTTCCTATCATCTCGCGTAACACATAAGCATCGCGTGCTGCTCTCGCGGGCGCTGTCACCTTCTGCCCGGCGCGTGGTGCAGACCTACTGTGGCGGCTCTGGCCTCGAGATTGGCGAAGTCCCATATATTGCGGAGACTGGACAAACAGACCTTGCGGCGCTGGAGGACATTCTGGACGATGAGGTCTGCTGCGTGGCCCTGCAGCAGCCCAATTACTTCGGTGTCATCGAGGACATGACGGCGGCAAGCAAAGTTGCCCATATGGCTGGTGCACTGCTGGTAGCCGTCGTAGAGCCGCTCTCGCTGGGTGTGCTCAAGCCGCCAGGAGAGTACGACGCTGACATTGCCGTCGGCGAAGGTCAACCCCTCGGTTTGGTGCCAGGCTTCGGGGGGCCGCTTCTGGGGCTGTTTGCCTGCAAGGAGGAGCTTATGCGGCACATGCCCGGACGTGTAGTGGGCCAGACTGAGGATAGCAACGGACGGCGAGGCTATTGTCTCACCCTACAGGCCCGCGAACAACACATTCGGCGTGACAAGGCTACCAGCAACATCTGCACCAACGAGGCGTTGTGCGCCCTGGCGGCGACCGTTTACCTGGCGGCTCTAGGGCCCGACGGCCTACGGGAAGCGGCGGAGCTGAGTATCCACAAGGCGCACTACTTGCGGGACCGATTGGCTGAAGAGAGCGAGAACGTTCAGCAACGCTTCGCTGGCCCCTTCGTTAATGAATTGGTCCTGCAGGTAGAGTGGCCGGTTCGTTCGCTCCTGCAGCGCCTCTGCCAACAAGGCTACCTTGTCGGACCACCGTTGGGCAGAGAATATCCCGAGTTGGATGAGTGCTTGCTGGTCGCTGTCACTGAACAGCGGACGAAGCAGGACATCGAGGGCCTGATAGCCGCTTTGAGTTCATAGCGCTTATCCGTTCGTTCATCGTAACACATCGCACAGAGACAGGCAGCCTTTGCTGCAGCGCCGACTGACCATGAGCAGGAGATATGGACAATATATGCAGACTCAAACGCTTTTCGATATGTCTGATAGGGGCAAGCGGTGCACCGGTTTTTCTGAAAGTGACGTTCCAGTCAGTGAACTTTCAAACCTGATTCCCCCTAACCAACTACGCGACAATGCGCCACTACTGCCCCAGGTGAGCGAACCCGAAATTGCACGCCTTTTCGCACGAATGGCGCAAGATAATTGCAACCTTGACGCAGGTTTTTGTCCTCTGGGCTCGTGCACCATGAAGTACAATCCCAAAGTGCAGGAGTTCGTCGCCGCCATGTCCGGTTGGGCCCTTCTGCACCCTGATACACCCTCGGAGCACGTTCAAGGTGCTCTGAGACTGATGTGGGAGCTTGAGCAATGGCTCGCAGAGATTGGCGGAATGGACGCGGCTTCGCTGCAGCCGCCCGCCGGCGCCTCAGGCGAGTTTACCTGTTTGCGGGTGTTCAAGGCCTACCACGACAGCCGGGGTGAGGGATACCGAAGTCGTATCATCGTTCCCGACACTGCCCACGGTACTAATCCTGCCTCTGTGGCACGTTGTGGCTATCAGGCAACGGTCCTCAAAGCAGCCGATGACGGGCGCATGGACTTGAAGAAGCTCGAGGGCGCCCTTGGTGAGGATATAGCCGGTGTCATGCTCACCAATCCCAGCACACTGGGCTTGTTTGAGAGTGATATACTGGCCATTGCCGACTTGGTGCACTCGGCGGGCGGATTGTTGTATTGTGACGGGGCTAATTTTAATGCGATTATGGGCTACGCTCGGCCCGGTGATATGGGTTTTGACGCGATGCATTTCAACTTGCATAAGACGTTTGGCACTCCCCACGGTGGGGGCGGACCTGGAGCCGGGCCGGTAGCAGTGAAAGCCCATCTGGCTCCCTTTCTGCCAGTGCCGCGAGTCGCGGAACAAGGTGATAAGTTCGACTGGGACTGGAATCAGCCGCAGTCTATTGGCAAGGTCCACGGCTACTACGGCAATTTCCTCATTGCCGTCCGGGCGTATGCTTACATTCTGAGTCTCGGGCCGCAGGGCCTGCGGCGTGTAAGCGAGACAGCCGTCCTCAACGCCAACTACGTCATGGATGCGTTAGCCACCGTCTATGATTTGCCCTATCCCGGCCCATGCATGCATGAGTGCGTCCTGTCAGCGGAGACGATCGCCAGAGAGACCGGTGTGCGAGTGGTGGACATCGCCAAGCGTCTAATCGACTATGGGTTGCACGCCCCGACGATGTATTTCCCGCTGACTGTGAAAGAAGCGATTATGATTGAACCGACGGAGACCGAAAGCAAGGCAACGCTTGATTGCTTCATAGAGGCAATGACACAAATCGCCAATGAAGCCCACACAAACCCTGACTTGCTTCACTCTGCACCGCATTCGATCCACCTTAGTCGTCTGGACGAGGTTAATGCAGCCCGGGAGCCAATACTGAGGTGGAGAAAAGAAGAAGTAGACCAGCGATAATTCCGAGCTAGCCCATTTCGCTACAGACAGTGTCACTGTGGGCGGACAGCTCGAAATTCTCGTGGCTCCCCATACTTGACGAGATTACGGGCCATCTTCGCCAGCAGATTGCGGACCACAACGTCGTCGGGAAACAACTCATACGGCCCGCGCTGTGCATAGTGAGTCACACGCGCGGTGACCTTGTGCAGCGCCTCGGCAAGCGCGCTGTTTGCGTCCTCGGTCATCTTGCCTATTCTCCGGGGCCAGGGTTTTCCCACTGCACACACTCGACGGGAAGCCCCTTCGACAGATTCCCGTGACATTTCTCGTTGCACTTCAGGCACTCTACGACCTCACCCAGCCGTCCTTCGCTCACCTTCTTTGGCCATTCAGGGTCAGCAATCAAGCCGCGCCCGATGGCAATCAGGTCCGCCCGGTTGTCCTGAAGAGTCACAACAGCGCGTTCCCGGTCGTCCATATCGTTGACGGCAATCACCGGACAGCCTACAGCTTGCTTGATCGGTGCCGCCAGGTCGCCTGGCTCCTTATCACTGGCCGGTGAAATATCCATGATATCCACCCCGTCATCAACGAGCGCCTTGACGAAAGCAATGCTGTCGTCAATCGTATACCCACCATCTTCACAAGGTGTGTGGCGATATAGAATGAGAAATTCGTCGCTCACTTCGTTCCTTATGCCCTGGACGATCTCTCTGCCCAGTCTCATTCTGTTGGCCAGTGCTCCGCCGTAATCATCCTTGCGTGAATTCCTGAGGGGTGAAAAGAATTGGTTAAGAAGGAACCCGTGCGCTCCATGTGGCTCCACACCGTCAAAGCCCGCCTCCTGGCATTCTCTTACAGCGACGGCGTAGCCTTTCTTAATCTTCTCAATATCCGACCGACTAATATCGTGAGGCGCAACGCTACTGCCGAACGTCACCGGAAAAAGCTGGATGGCGATCGCCGCCCCCTCTCGATGCACGGCGTCAACCAGTTGCCGCAGTTTGCCTTCAGATAGTTCGGAACCAAACCGACCCACAGACGTCGCTTCCACAATGACCAGTCCCGCGCCGCCTTGCGCCAGCCTTGCATACCACTGGATTCCGTCCGGCCCGACGATATCCCGGTTCGTTACCATCGGTGGGACAACGATCCGATTTCGCAAGGTGACAGACTTGATCCGAAACGGGGTAAACAGCACTGAGCAATCTAGAGACGCCTGTGCTTGAGTCATCTGCAGCCCTCCCTATGACTCGCTGCCGCATAGCTCGGTGTGGTCACTGGTCACATCAAATCTAGTAGAACCTCTGGTCGGCAGGGCTTCATCATGAGCTCAGTCCACCAACACCACGCCGTAATAGTTCTGATCGCACGAGTAGGCAGCCACCACCTCTATAGGGAAACCGTTAATGCGGGCCGTGGTGAAGACGTCTATGCCACAGGCCTCCATTGCTGGGCGGGCCCGATCCGGATGAAGACAGCTACCAAAGGTGCAGCTTTCGCACAAGCGACAAGGGCCACAGCCCAGGGCCAATGCCTTGTAATGACCTGCCAGGAATACCTCATACTCCAAAGTCGCTACCAACTCTTTGACATCCACGCCGGGCTTACAGTGGATCAATAAAGCGTGCTGGTAGCAGTCAATGACGCGGCGAGTCTGCTCGGGCGTGGGGCTATGTGGTGGACAGCACAGACTGCTATTGTAGCCGCCGCAACCGTACTGGCACTTTAGTCGAACCCAAGCCGCTGTGGCAATGGAGCTTGGGTCTATGACTTTAGCCCCGGCTGCGCCTAACTCACAGGCCCGGGTGATGAAATGCTCGAGGTCAGTATGCCCCTTCATGGAGACGCCCTCCCTCCCTGTCTCTCGGGAGTCTGATTTCTGTGCCGCTTGCGACTTGGTTGTTAGGACTGCGTTGCCTCAGCCAACTTACGTCCCAGCTCCTGGCATTCCTCCAGGACATCTTCTGTCGGGGTGCCTGAAGCCCCCACCGGCTCAGCGGCTTCCTGTAGTTTGAATGTCTCCGCCATTTTGCGCAAGGACTCAATGACAACCGTTGGCGGACCACCAGCGCTGCCGAAGATGACACAAGGCTTGCCAGTTACTTTGTCCTGGGCTGGGTAGTAGGTCCGGTCAAAGAAGTCCTTCATCCCTCCGGCCATATCGCTGAAGTAGTCAGGAGAGCCCAGGGCGACCCCAGCACACTCCAGCAAGTCCTCTATCGTCGCCTCCAGACCTGCTTTGACATCTACCTCTGTTCCGCTGACGCTGCGGGCTCCTTCTGCTATCGCCTCAGCCATCTGCCGAGTATTGCCAGACATCGAGTGGTATACTACGAGGACCTTAGCCATCACACTATATCTCCTCTCGTGGCTAGAGTTTTCGGTTTATTGTTCCGTGTCGGGTGGCAGTATTCCTCCCTGATTGCGCAAAGGTGAATACCTCCAATTTACATCTTAGTCAGTCCCCTATATTGGAGGGCTCTCGTAAGCCAGGCTACTATCAATGAATCGTTAGCAGGGACCTCACCGCCCCTGGCGGGGAACTTCCGCTGTGGCAAACTGCCCTACCCATAGACGGCGACGCAGCCACAGGGCCACATTGACCAGACTGATCAGCACCGGCACTTCTACCAGGGGGCCGATAACCGCAGCGAAGGCTTCGCCTGATTGGATGCCAAACACCGCGACCGCCACAGCGATGGCC
>JALGTD010000123.1 GCA_029821515.1 Candidatus Zipacnadia bacterium
CGAAAACGAATGGCGTACAGATCCGCATCCTTCATCACGAACCGCAGGCGGACTATCTGCCCGGCCAGCGCACTGACGTCCGAGCCGGACTGCCACTTCACTACTTCCTCGATTGCATCCCCCCAGATGTCGGGACAGTCGGCGAGCGCGAAGCCGGGAAGCGGCTTACCCTCTTGATCCTGAATCTCGACTCGCACGCTGCCCACCGCCGAGGTCGAGTAGTTCATCACTAGCTCGTTACCCACGAAAGTCAGCGGCTTAGTCGTAAACTCGCCGGCAGCGTACTTCGCGTGCACGGATACAAAGCCGTCTAGCCTCAGTGTCCCACGCCGGATCTGGGCAAACGCCTCCGGATAGTGGTGGTTGCGCTGTATCCAGTAGACCGAGAGTTCCTCGGGGCCGGTCTGCAGCAGCCCCCACGAGGGGAAAGTGTTACCGTGCCGCCAGGCTTTCGGGTCCAGCCCAGGTCGAATCCATGATTCCATGAAGCTCCGGTCAAAATGGAGGCCGTCCCGCGACGACATGAAGACGCCCTCGGTCGGTGCGGAGTCACCGTCCCCCGGGACAACCAGGCGGCCTCCCACCAGCCGCGCGGGGAAGGCCAGATAGATGTGCGACGCCCGGAAGTAAGGCAGAACGCAGGGGGTATACAGATGCTCGCGTGGGGCACCGCCATATTCGACCCACTGCGGTTCGGTCCAGTGCAGGAAGTCGTCAGAGCTGAGCATCGCTATGCCACGGATGCGTGTCCCATCCTTCTGCCAGACCCGCTCATAGGCAACATACTTGCCGCGCACATCATCCCAGAAGGCCATGTTGAGCGCGTCGAATTCACCCTTCTTGATGATCCGCTCCTCTTGCATCAGTGACCAATGGATCCCGTCGGGTGACTGAAAGGCCAGCAGACCCAAACCGGGCAGCCACTTATACCCCGTGGCATCCGGTGTGGGAGGAACCGGGTCATTGCTAATGAAGGTCCGTCCCACTCCCTTGTAGCGGGCCTCGGGCGGGCAATTCGGGTTGCTGTCTTTGAAGACCGCGAAATTGTCCGCGGCGTTCGGCCACTTCTCAGTAGGCCACAAGATGATATTGTTGTTGGTGGTGCCGGTGTACTCGTCCTGATACAGACCCAGGTTCGGTCGGGTCCAGTGGATCCCGTCGGTGCTCTCAGCATAGCAGGCGACTCTGGTTCCGTACACCCATCGGCCCTGCTCAAGTCTCTCGGCCGCGGCCTCGCCCGTCCCATTGTCTTCAATGATCATCCCGATTCCGCCATAGTAAAACCGATAGATGTCGCCGTCCTGGAACATGGTCCCAGCCCCGCCGATGGCTTCCCAGGGCTGGTCAAACACAAACACAACTTCGCGTGGCTGGGGCGAGTGGAGCTCTCGAGTGACACCATCCATTGACTCGATCAGATACTCATCCACGAACAACTCCAGGCGCGAGCCGATCTGCAGCACATCGTCACCTCCGGGTTGGGCGGGCACAGGGTCCGCCGTCAAGCTGAAAACAGCGCAAACGAAAACCGCCAGACCGATGTTCTTCATTTGTTCAGCCCTCGCTTTCTTACATCGAGCAGCGCAACACGTGTCAGTCGAGCCGCGCAGGCTCTATTCTCTGCAACAGGAAAATGACCGGCCGGAAGCCGTCAGTGCAGCAGGTCACAAATGTTCCCGGCTTTGTGCCCACGAAATTGCCGCCGCGAGCAAGCGTCAGGACTTGTTTGAATATGTCCGCCCACGCCCAGCTACAGAATCCCGTGGGCATGGCCGTGGCCATATCCCTGCCGCCTACAACGAATTCCTGCCCCTCGGTCAGTCTATCACAGGGGGCCCAATCTCCCTCCGCATACTCCTCGACCACGTCCTGCAATAAGAGCCGCTTCAGCACAGTGATCTTGACGTCCGCGTACATTGCATATCCCCTTTCAGCAAGAAACTGGTCGGACTGCTTAGTCGCCGCGGTAGATTAGCTCGGGATATTTCTGCTCCAGCCACGCCCGCAGATCCACGATGGTCTCGTCATTCCAGCCGATATAGGGCGGCCGGCAGCGCTGGTGGCCCAGCAAGCAGCCCGTCGCCACGGAGACCCCCTTGTCATATACGGGGGCGCTGTCGCCCTCGCCGTGTTCGGCGATAAACTCTTCCATTTCGAAAAAGAACTGGCCGACCCGCTGCTGCAGGGATAGGGCCTCTTCCCAGCGACCGGCCTGGGCCAGTTCGTACATCTCCAACATAAAATGTGGCTCGGTCAAAACTACAGAACTGTAGGATCCCCGTGCGCCCACTTGCATCGCCGAGACCAAGAGGTCTTCACCCACGAAGTATGAGAGTTGCGGCGTCCGGCAGATATCTTCCTGCAACTGGTCGAAGAGCGAACCAGCCGCGGTGTACTTCATGCCGATGAGATTAGGAGCAACCTGCAGGATTCTCAGGTAATCGTCGGCGTGGAGAAAGCGTCCGGCGCGGTCCAAGTTGTAGTTAACCAGGGGCAAGTCGGAGCAGGCGCTGTACAAGTCGCCGAAGAACTGGAGCAACTCCCGTTCATTTAGTCGCATCCAGTAGGGCAGGGCGATCTGCGCCGCGCCCACCTCCGGCTTGCCAGCAACGTACTGCAACATGCGGATGATCTTGGAAGTGGCGTCGGCGTTGCAACCGATTTGTAGTGGCATGCCGGCGCGGCCACACAGTTCCGCATCGATATCCACCATCCGGCAAAACTCCTCGAACTCGAGCGCGTAGAACTCGCCGGTACTGCCCGTGGTATAGATGCCGTGGACCCCGGCAGCAATTGTCCGCTCGATGTTCTGAGCATAAGTCTCCTCATCAAAGGCATACTGCTCGTCCCAGACCATTGTCACGCCTGCCCAGATGCCACGGAGAGAGTCAGCAGTCAGTCTTGACACAAGGTCGTCCTTTCCAGTTGAAACAGCCTGACCGCGTTATCACGCAGGATTAGCTGTTTTTCGGTGAGACTGAGGTCGGCGTGGTCAATGCGGGCGCGGTACATGGCCGCGCAGTGCAAGGGCGTGTCGGTACCGTATAGCAGGTGCTCAGCGCCGACCTCCTTCACTGCCCATTCGATCAGCTTGGGATACAAGCTCCTTTCGCTGGAAGTGTCAATGAAGATGTTACCGTGTTTTGAGGCCTGCACGGCCCGCACTTGGTGAGTAAGGTCACCGTCCCAGCCACAGCCCAGGTGGGCGAGAATCAGCGTCACTTCCGGAAAATCGTTAGCAATCGGTACATAGTCAGCAGGCAGTGAATTCTGTTCTCCGCTGTGGGTGCTGACGATGGCCCCATGTTCTGCGGCGAATTCGAACAATGCCTGGCCATGCTCGGTGATAGGATATTGATGCTCCTCGGGATGAATCTTAATCCCCGGACATTGGGGTAACCGGAGCAGCTCCGCCGCCTGCTCAAAGGAGCGTGGCTCCAGCGGGCTGACCACCGCCCATTGCAGCAGCCCCTCAGTTTGCGCCACCACCTGCCTTGCCTCATCATTCCCGGCGACAACCTGGCCATGGCCGCGCGGTACTAACGCCAGCAGTGGCGAGACAATAGTCACGCAGGTGTGCGCCTGGCACGCCCGAGCCACGACCGTCCTCCCATCACCGCTCGCGAAGCTATCTGCAAGAGCTCTCGTGCTGTCGCTGCTGTGCCAGATCCCATAGTGGCCATGCACGTCAATGGCTGGCACTTGTGCACTGGGTGGAATTGCAGGTATCTCATTGCAGGACACGGGGTAGACATATCTATGCATATTCAATGGGTAAAACCTCCATTCTCCGAAGAACGCTCACACTGGTTGGTGGACGACCCCAATGATAGCAAGCATCCTCCTAATGCTCGTATAGCACGGTCCCTGCGGCGATAGTGTAGAGAAGTTCAAGGTCAGAGTCCAATATAATCAAATCGGCATCTCGGCCTATCGCGATCTCGCCTTTGTTCAAGCCCATCACCCGCGCTGCCGTGGTCGAGCAGACTTGACTTGCCGTTGCGATATCCTTGCCGAATAGTGTCACGGCGTTGCGGAATAAGTCGAGCGGCGTGAGGGCACTTCCTGACAGCATGCCTGTGCCCGCCCGTCGGCGCCCCTGGTTCCGCTCCCCCACTTCGAACGTGTCCGAAGTACCTGGGTGGGTGTACTCGCCGGGTGGCAGCCCAGAGGCAAAAGTGGCGTCCGTGACGAACGCAACCCGTCGCGGGGTCTTACACCGGAAGGCTTTCTCCACGAGGAGAGGATGCACATGGGTTCCGTCGGCGATGATCCCGCAAGTGACACGGTCTTCAATCAGCAGATAGTCCACCAACCCGGCCGGATACACGCCCGGGTCGGTCATCTCCGGTAGGACGAAAGTGTCAAACATATGAGTGACCAACCGGGCCCCGGCCTCCACCGCCGTACGAGCCTGCGCGATAGTGGCATCAGTGTGACAGATGCTGCAGACAATACCACGGCTCGACAGTCCCCGGATGAGCTCTGCTGCGCCGGGCAGTTCCGGAGAGATGTCCCAGATCTTGATGTGCCCACCTCCGGCGTCGAGCAGCAATTGCGTGTTCTCCGGCGTGATCGGTGCCAGACGATCCTTGGTAGCAGCCCCCGGCCTGGCCAGATAGGGAAGCTCTAGCCGAAAGCCTGCGATCTGAGGGACATCCGCCAGTTCGTTCGTTTCTCGCCGATGGCGCTCCATGATCCGCGCGCTATGATCTGGCGACGACCCGACGTTGGCGTACAGCGTCGTCGCCCCACACGCCGCTTCGGCCTCGGCAAAGTCGCGCAGCGCTCCAGTCTCGAGCTCGATGAATCCAATCCCGCCAGTGTGCGTATCGATGAGGCCGGGCAATACATAGGCCCCCGCACCATCAATGTAAGCCTCCCCCTTCAGGTTGACCCCAATCTGCTTGATCCGACCACCTTCGAGCAGCACATCGCTGACGCAGAGTTCGCCGTTCTGGCATAACACAGTCCCAGCTTTAATGACCAGATCGGGCGTACAAGCGCTCACTGCTATTCCACCTTCGACTCAAGAGTCACGCTATCTGCTGCGGATCATTTAGCTAACCCAACCCGAGATTGGACGACTTATGAAAAAAATTCTACAGAGAATTGAACAAGTACGACAACTCTGGGACGAATGGAGCTTCCGGCTGACCCCGTCCATTGACTCGATCAGATACTCATCCACGAACAACCTTGGTGGTAGCCAACCTGATATCTGCTAATCACGGCCGAAAACGAAGGGCGTACAGATCCGCGTCCTTCATCACGAAGCGCAGGCGGACCGTTTGCCCGGCCAACGCACTGAC
>JALGTD010000004.1 GCA_029821515.1 Candidatus Zipacnadia bacterium
CCGGCCTCGAAGATTTTAGGGTCGAGCCCTGGCGCTCCCTCAGCGTAGACACTGCTGGGGCCACCGGAAAGGATGATGCCCTTGGGTTGCTCGGCCACCAGTTCTTCTACTGGTGTGGCCGCCGGACGCATTTCGCTGTAGACATGCTGCTCGCGAACCCGTCGGACAATAAGCTGGACGTACTGAGCCCCGAAGTCCAACACCAAGATGGTTTCATGTTCTGCAGTTGCACTCATATTGTCTGTTGCCCTCCGGGTTAGGGCTCCTGGTGCAGCTTCGCTGCCACTGTTTGTGTCTTGTACTGCATATTCACGTCTTTGTCCCGTCGGTCATCAATTCTTATGGAAGTCACCACGCGCGGATAGCCCTGTGCGAAGCAAACCTCGTGCATCTCGCGGGCGACCTCCAGGAGAGTGTCCAACTCGCCCTCCAACACGGTGCTCATAGGCCCAAGCTGGTACTGGATATTGCGCTCTTCAACTACTTTCAGCACCTCAGCCAGAGCGGCGCTGAGACTGGCTCCCTCTTTGCCAATAGGAATTATGTTGATCTGGAGGAGAACTGCCATAGCTTACACCACCCTTCGCTCCTCAGGGAGTTCGATGTTGGGCACTAACTATGCCAACTGTACCCGACAACTCGTCTTCCAGACTGCCGCTTTGCTCTAAGTATGCTACCAAGTTCGCTACTTTTCTTGCGTTTCCTCCGGCAACACAGATGGTATTGCCTGTCATTGGCTGGAAGGCTATGGTGGGGATTTGACGGGAGTCGGCGTTTTGATCATTGCACTGAAGATCAACATCAGGATGGCTACGAATCCAGCGCCTGTAAAGACCGCAGTGTAGCCGTAAGTGTCCCAGATCCATCCACCCAGCCAGGGCAGGGACATGGAGATCGCATGGTCAACGCTGATACCCAGGGACAAGGTTGGGGCGATGTCTTCGGGCCGCTCGGCTATTTTTGACATATAGGTGTCGCGAGCCATGCCCAGCGAGAACGCAATCTGGTCCACGACGTAGCATGCCAGCATCGCCAGGCGACCTATCCCGCTACCCGGTGGCAGATGGCCATACGCAAAGGTGATGACCATCAGTACCAGGGCGTCACTCACCAGGATGGTGCGCTCTCCGATCCGGTCGATGAGATTGCCCAGCAATGGCTGGACGAAGATGCCAATTACGGCTGCGACAATCCATAGCTGAGCGAAGACGTACGCTTCCTGATGAAAGATGCGGACCAGCACCCAGGGCGCAAACGTAAGGAATACCTGCTTGCGGGCGCCGAACAGTAAGCACAGCACGTAGTAGAGCCAGTAACGGCGGCGCATCACGAATTTTGGCCTGACCAACTGAGTGACATGTTTGGGCATCGCGGCAAACGCGGGGATTGCTAACAACGCGGCCCCAGCCCCGCACAGGAAGACAGTCCCATAGTGGAAGTGAAGGTATTTCATCCCAATCCAGACGATGATGCATCCACCAATAGTGGCCGCCAGCGCCACTGCACCAACTTGACCCAACCGCCGGCCCTTTGCGTTCTCCTGGGCCAGTTGCATAGCGATCGAGCGTTGTATCGGCATAGCAAGGTGACTACCGATGCTCCAGCCGACCATCCCCACCATCATGAGGTGCCAGGAATCGCCAGCTATGCCCACCACAAACATTCCAGCCATAGTCACGAAAGCACACAGAGCGCCCACATGGGTCTCGGCCATAAAGAAGAGCATTCCTGCGAACAATGCTGTGAGGAAGCCCGGCATTTCTCTGGGCAGCTCGAGGCTACCGCGTTGAGCGGCAGTGATGTCGAACGTGTCGGACAGATAGTTGTTGAAGGTAGTCTGGAAGATGCCGCTTCCCAGGGCCAGGCAGGCAATGGCAACGAGAAACAGAACAAGTCCGGGACGGGCTCCCCGCAATTTTTGATAAGAGCGTTTCAGTGTCATAGCTGCCGGCTGGGTTTTCGCGGGGAAGTCTGGTCTTCTTATAACATTGTCGGAACCGATCGGCCATTCCTGCCGACGTCGGCTCCATAGGTGAGATAATGAAAGGTCTACGAGCTTGTGAGGAGTCTCGTATGGATCATTCGGTGTATTGACAGGTGGCAAGCCCTGTCGCGACACGGCGCATAAATGAGCGGCAGTACGGAGCACGTAGCTCATTTCCCAAACTGCTGCTCTAACTTTATGTATGTGACTAAGTTCGTTGCCTTCGTTGCGTTTCCTCCAACAACACGGACGATATCGCCTGTGCCGGGTGAAATATTGATAGTCACTGACAGAGGAGAAGGTTCGGATTTCATAGAATAGTCTAAGCCTGTAGCCTGGTGCGAGAGGTTATGGACATTATGTACCGTATTACCAGCGTACGAGGAGCATACGATGCAAGATATTGATGAGCTGTGTGTCAACACATTGCGCTTTCTTTCTACCGATGCCATCCAGGAGGCGGAGTCAGGCCATCCGGGGATGCCGCTGGGGGCGGCACCGATGGCCTATGTGCTGTGGGACCGGTTTCTGAAGCACAATCCACGTGACCCGAACTGGTTTGACCGGGACCGATTTGTCCTGTCGGCGGGGCATGCGTCCGCGCTGCTGTATTCACTGCTGCATACGTATGGCTATGACTTCCCGCTGGAGGAAATCAAGAATTTCCGGCAGTGGGGCAGCATAAGCCCGGGCCATCCTGAGGCGCAGCTCGTTCCCGGAGTGGAAGTAACAACGGGGCCGCTGGGCCAGGGCTTTGGGATGGGTGTGGGGATGGCCCTCGCTGAGCGGTTTTTAGCCGCGCAGTTCAACACCACCGACGACAACGGGCGGGAATACAATGTGGTTGACCACTATACCTATGTAATATGTTCGGATGGCGATATGATGGAGGGGATCTCCTCGGAGGCGGCCTCCCTGGCAGGATTTCTCAAACTGGGTAAGCTGATATATCTGTATGATGATAATGACATCTCTATTGAGGGCAGTACAGGGCTGGCCTTTACCGAGAACGTCGCGGCGCGATTTGCGGCTTACGACTGGCAGGTGCTGGAGGTTGACGATGGTAATGACCTGGCGGCCATTGAACAGGCTATCTATGCCGCCCGGGGACAGACACAGCAGCCCTCACTAATCATTGTGCACACCCATATTGGCTATGGCAGTCCCAAGCAGGATGAGGCCGCTGCCCACGGCGCGCCCCTGGGTGCCGAAGCCCTGGATGCTACCAAAGATAACCTGGGCTGGCCTCGCCAGCCGCGTTTCTATATTCCCGATGAGGCCCGGGAGCATATGCAGCGGGCTATTATGGAGGGCGCGGACTATCAGGCCCACTGGGAGGAACTCCTTGAAGATTATGAGCAAGCAGACCCGGAACGGGCGGCGACATTTGCGCTGCTCAGAGCCGGGCAACTACCGCCCGACTGGGATGCGGACATTCCTGTCTTCCATCCCGATGACGGGCCGCAGGCGACGCGCAGCTCTTCGGGGGTGGTGCTCAATGTCCTCGCCGGTCGCCTTCCCAACCTGGTGGGCGGCTCGGCCGATCTGGCCCCCTCCAATAAAACTCATCTGGACGGCTACGGAGATATGAGTCCTGACCAGCCCGGGGCGCGTAATATCCATTTTGGGGTGCGCGAACATGCGATGGCGGCGATTGTCAATGGTATGGCTCAGCACGGCGGGCTTATTCCGTTTGGGGCTACTTTTCTGGTCTTCTCTGATTATATGCGCCCGGCGTTGCGGATTGCTGCGCTAATGAAGACCCCGAGTATCTTCGTTTTCACCCACGATAGCATCGCAGTAGGCGAAGATGGGCCGACTCACCAGCCGATAGAACAGCTCGCCAGCCTGCGGTGTATACCAAATATGACTGTGTTGAGGCCGGCTGATGCCAACGAGACGGCTGCGGCGTGGCGGATCGCTATCCAGCGGGCGGGTCCGGTTGCGCTCGCGCTAAGCCGCCAGAAGTTGCCTATCCTGAACCTCAATGAGTACCCGGTTGCCGAGGGTACTGCGCAGGGCGCCTATGTGCTGTCGAAAGCTGTCGCAGATACACCCCAGGTCATACTGATCGCCACTGGCTCTGAGGTTTCCCTGGCTTTAGAGGCTCAGGACGAATTGGCTGAGCAGGGCATAGACGCTCGTGTGGTCTCGATGCCCTGCTGGGAGCTATTTGACCAGCAGCCTGCCGAATATCAGGCACACGTGCTGCTACCGCAGGTACCTAAGCTGGCTATTGAGGCCGGCGTCAGCCAGGGATGGTGGCGTTATGTGGGCGAGGATGGTGACGTTATCGGTTTGGATCGCTTTGGCGCTTCGGCGCCGGGCGATGTGGTGATGGCGAAGCTGGGTTTCAATGTTGATAATGTTGTGGCGCGAGCCAAAAAACTTGTGAGCAAGTAGTCATTGCGATAATATTGCAGCTACCTGACTTATAAACCAGGCACGCCCGCTTTGCACTACTTTGCCGGGACAAAGTAATTTGCTCGCTGTCTACCCAATGACGATGGTCTGCTCGCGGCTGGGGCCTACTGAGATTAGCTTTGCGGGCACTGCCGCCAGTTCTTCCATTCTTTCAACGTATGCCTGAGCCGCGGCGGGCAGATCCTCGCGCACCCTGATTTGCCCCAGCGGCTGCTGCCAGCCGGGCAGTTCTTCATAGACAGGTCTGACTTTCTCCAGATCATCGGGCCACGAGGGCATAGTATCGAGCATCACCCCGTCTATCTCGTATCCGATGCATACCGGAATTGTTGCCAGCTCGTCGAGCACGTCCAGCTTGGTGACGGCCAGGCAGGTTGTGCCATTGAGCAGCGCGGCACTGCGCAACACCACGCCATCCAGCCAGCCGCAGCGCCGGGGCCGACCGGTGGTGGTGCCATATTCCTGGCCGTGGTCGCGCAGAAGCTGGCCGCTGGTGCCTTCGTCTTCGGTGGGCAGTACCCCCGCCCCAACGCGGGTAGTGTAGACCTTGGAGATCATAATGACCTCATCAATTGCCGTTGGCCCCAATCCCGTACCCAGGCAGGCGCCGCCTGCGACCGGGTGCGAGGAGGTTACAAACGGGTATGTCCCACAATCCAGGTCCAGGAAAGTGCCCTGCGCGCCCTCGAAGACAATTCGCTGCTCGCTGCGCAGAGCATCCTGGACCAGCCGATGGCCGTCGATGGCATAGCTGCTCACTTTCTGGGCGGAGGGCCAGATTTCTTCAAATACCTGCTCAGTGCTTAGGGGCGGCTGGCCGTACTTGTGCTGGATGATGATATTCTTCTCGGTCAGTTGGTCCTCGATGAGTTTGCGCAACTGCTGGGCATCAGCCAGGTCGCGGAACCGCACCGGGCGGGGCATGCGCCGGGTCTTGTCAGTGTAGGCGGGGCCGATACCGCGCAGAGTCGTGCCGATGCTGTCATGACCGCGGGCCTGCTCGGCCAGCTTCTCGAGGTGTTTGTGGTAGGGCATAACCACGTGGGCGGTGTAGCTAACCCGCAGGTTTTCGCAGGAGTGCCCACGGGCCTGCAGATTCTCGATCTCTTCGGACAATACCAGTGGATCAATCACCGTGCCGCCGCCCATCAGGCAGATACAGTCCTCGCGCAGGATACCCGAGGGGATGAGGTGCAGCTTGAACTCCTCGGCGTGGACTATCACGGTATGCCCGGCATTACTACCGCCCTGGTAGCGGACGACCAGGTCGGCATCTGCGGCGAGGATATCGGTGATCTTGCCCTTGCCCTCATCACCCCATTGGCTGCCGACAACGACGGTTACAGGCATAGCTACTGCCTCCTGACTCATAAAAAACGGTCCAGGGGTCGCCCCGATGGACCTTAGTTAGACCAGACAGATATACTGGCCCCAGCAGTCACTCTAGCACATCTTGGCAAGAGTGTCAACTTGAAGCTGGCCGAGCTGTGAACGGTGTGCGGAGCGGAGGAGATTCTTCTGACACGAAGAACAATTGTAGTGTGGGGGATGCGGAGGCAACAGCGATGCTTGACAGGCGCGCAGCAGGCCCCCTAAGCTAGCTATTATGCAACAGACTCCTCTGTGGTCTCAAGCCAATCAGAAAGGCAGTCAACCGTTGGCGGAGTTGTCCGTCAGTGGCATCATTGATCGGATTGTTTTCCACAACGAGCAGACCGGTTGGACGGTGCTAAGCCTGGACATTGAAGAGGATACTGGTGTCACTGCAGTCGGCATTATGCTCTCACCGGCTGTCGGCGAGTCAGCGCGGTTCAATGGCCAATGGGAGACTCACCGGCGTTATGGCCGCCAATTCCGGTTTAGCAGTTATCAACTGCTGCGCCCGACCACTGAAGAAGGCATCAAGCGCTATCTGAGTGGTTCGCTGCTGAAGGGCGTAGGCCCCAAGCTGGCACAGGCATTGGTGGAGAAGTTTGGTGAGCGGACACTTACTGTTCTCGACGAAACTCCTGAGCGGCTGCAGGAGGTCTCCGGCATCGGCCCGCAGCGTGCCGAAGCTCTTACTAGCTCGTGGCAGCGCCACCGCCAGATGCATGAGGTGATGATATTTCTTCGTCAGCACGGTATCGGGGCAGCGCTGGCTACTCGTATCTACGATTCCTACGGGCTGCAGGCGGTCGAACTCATCGAGCAGCAGCCCTACCGGCTGGCCCGCGAGATTCGGGGGATCGGCTTCGCTACGGCTGATAAGATTGCTCGCAGTGTGGGCATTCCGCGCGATGACCCCCAGCGGCGGCAGGCAGGCTTGCTGCATGTACTGGCGGCGGCCACTGACAATGGTCACTTCTTTTTGCCGCGCCGGGACCTGCTGAAGCGGGCTGCGCACTTGCTAGGGCTTAATGAGCAGCTTGTAGAGCTCTCGCTGGGGGAGCTGGAAGCCCAGAAAGAGCTGCAAATTGACAGTAGCGATGAGCAGGTGGCAGTCTACCTCCCCCAGATGCTGGCAGCTGAACGTGATGTAGCCCGCAGATTCTCTGCCGTACTGGATGACTTTGCGGAAGCTGCCCCCAGTCGCGGCCAGGTTGAGCAGTGGCTACAGCGGCGGACCTCACTGGGGGAACTGCCGCTGACTGACGAGCAGCAGAGTGCTCTGCGGAAAGCGCTTTGCTCGGGCCTCAGCGTTATTACCGGTGGTCCGGGCACCGGCAAGACCACCATAATTCGCGCGCTTGCCGAGGCCTGTGCTAACCTGGGACGGCGGGTAGCACTGGCGTCTCCCACGGGAAGAGCCGCCAAGCGCCTCGAGCAGATGACCGGGCGAGAAGCTTCCACTATCCATCGCCTGCTGTCCTATGACCCGTACCGACATCGCTTCCGATACGGCTCTGGCAACCCGTTGCCGGTTGATACTCTGGTGGTTGATGAGGCCAGCATGCTGGATGTCCTGTTAGCTCGTGATCTGCTGCAAGCACTGGCGCCGGGCACCCAGCTTGTGCTGGTCGGTGATGCTGACCAACTCCCCAGCGTCGGACCGGGCAATCTGCTGCGCGACCTGATCGAATCAGCGACCGTGCCCGTCTGTCATCTGACCACTATACACCGCCAGCAAGCTGACAGTCTGCTGGTGCAGAATGCCCACCGCATCAATCGTGGTGAAAGCCCTTATCTGCCCACCGGCAAGCAGTGGCAGGGAGAGGATTGTGTCTTTGTAGAGGAGGAAGACCCGGAGAATGCGGGCCGGCGTGTGGTGCAGATGGTGGCGGAGAAGCTCCCGAAGCTCGACTTTTCCCCGGACGATATACAGGTCATTACGCCGCTGTATCGCGGGCCGATTGGCGTCCGCGAGCTTAACGCTGCATTGCAGCAGCGCCTGAACCCCGCCCAAGAAACCAAGGCACAGATTGAGCGCGGTGAGACGGTGTTCCGCACAGGCGACAGAGTTTTGCAGACCGTCAATAACTACGATAAGTCAGTCTACAATGGGGACATCGGGCGGATAGCGGCCCTGGATGTCGAGCGTGAAATAGTGCGGGTTCACTTTGACCAGGCCGAGGTCGGTTATGACTTTAATGAGCTTGATGAGCTGGAGTTGGCTTACGCGTTGACCATTCACAAATCGCAGGGCAGTGAGTATCCAGCCGTGGTTGTGGTGATGCACAGCTCACACTACATAATGCTGCAGCGCAATCTGCTGTATACCGCTCTGACTCGGGCGGAGCGGATGGTCTGTCTGGTGGGTAATCGCCGGGGTATCTACAAGGCGATCAATACCGCCTCGGAGCGCCGCCGCTACACTCGCCTGCAGCAGCGGCTACGCGGGGAATTGGCTGAGCCAGACGCTTGAAGGGGCAGCTAACCTCGCCGGTCAACTCGGCTGGTGCGGGTGCGTCGTGTGAGCGGCGATCAGCTCACAGCAGGGAGCTGTCGCCAGGATTAATGGCTCGTGTCTGTCGCGTGGGGCGAGGCCCGCAAAGCTTGTGATAGACTCCCCTGCCAGGTTGTAGGCTACCGCACCGGCCTCCACAACAATAGCAAAGCCCGAGACTACGTCCCACATCAGCCAGTTGGAGAAGATGCAGGCCTTAAAGGCCCCCGTGGCCAGATAGACGCAGTGCAGCGCGGCGCTGCCTAAGTTGCGCTGGCTATGGGGTAGATCAAGGTGCAAATCCCTGGCCGCTTCTGTGGTGAATGCAATCATATCGCTGCGGACGATCTCTTCGCAATCAGGGATTGATATTGGTGCATCGTTCAAGCATGCGCCCTGCCCGGAAAAGGCTGTCAAAGTTAGCCCCAGAGCAGGAGCGTGGATGATTCCGGCTGTGGGCACTCCCTTGGTACACCGGCCGATGCAGACAGCCCACAGCGGCAGACCGCCGATGAAGTTGTGGGTGCCATCAATGGGATCGATATACCAGACATTGTCTGTATTGGTATCAGCAGAATCAGCTATCTCCTCGCCGACAATTGCATCATCGGGCCAGTGCTCAGTCAAGCCGGCACGAATGAGTCTTTCGAGTTCTATGTCAGCATCAGTCACCAGGCTGCCGTCGGCTTTGCCTTCAATTTGCAGCTTATCTGCATGCTCACAGGCCAATTCGCCGGCTTGCTGGGCCAGTTTGATGAGAAACTGCTGGTCCTCATGATTCATAGTCGTTGTTACTCCCAATAGTGGATTAGGCAGCGTTAAGCAGTTCTTTGCAAAGGGCCCCCTCTCCTCCTTTATAGTCTCGCGCACACGGTTTGGGAAGGAGACATACCACCCTGACGGGAAATAGCACCTGGTAGCAGTTCAGGCGTGACTGAGATGAATAGAGTGAGTCGGTATACACAACTGGTTGCCCGGGGCATACTGATAATCTTGATAGCGGCCTTGCCTGTTGTTGCGGGCAAGCTGTTCGCCTGGCAGGGGATGATGGTGGCGCTGGTGCTACTTATTACGGCCCTTCTTTTTCTCGTGGGTCTGTTTGGGAAGTCCCAGCGGATAAAGCTGGGCGTCGTTGATTATGCACTGCTTGGCGTCTTGGTGTGGACGGCGGTCAGCATGACTCAAACAGTCTACCTCCACGCCAGCTTGCTGGCCCTGGCGCAGCTTCTTAGCTATTTTGCGGCCTTCTGGCTGGCGCGCACACTACTGGGCCGGCAGCCCTGGCAACAGGCGGCGGTTATGGCAATACTGGTGGGGGGACTGGTTTCGGCGGTTTGGGGGCTTAATGAGTATGTACGCACCACTGCCGTCTCCGGACAGACCACCTGGCGCATCTACGGTCCTTTTTTCAATCCCAATCTGCTGGCCGGATATCTGCTGCTGGCGCTGCCGGTGGCTGCGGCAGTCTTCTGGTGGCGGCGAACTCAGGCTGACTCCGAGGGTCTGTCGCTTCTCACCATTGCCTTGGGTTTTGTAATCCTGTTGATGTCTGCGGCGCTGCTGCTGACGGGCTCAAAAGGCGGGCTGATTGCTGCGGCAGTCGTCATTGTGGCGTTGGCCTTCACGCTGCCGCGCCCCGGCACCCGCCTGGCTCGCCGGGTCCGCTGGTTGGCAATAGTTGTCTTACTGGCAGGCGTGGCTGTTGCGCTACTAGCTCCTCCGATTCGGGTACGCATTCTCAGCGCCTTTACCACCCAGCGCCGCTCGGGCGCCTTCCGTTACTACACCTGGAGGGCCACCGCCCAGATGATAGGGCAACGGCCGGTGCTGGGCTTTGGCCCGGGCAGCTATGAGTATGTCCAGCCACAGTTTGCCATAGCCGGCTTTACCCGCACCGCTCATCAGACTCTGCTGCAGATTGCCGCCGAAACTGGCCTTCCCGCGCTGGTGTTGCTGCTGGCAGCAATAGCTGGTATTGTCATCAGCCTACGTCATCAGATAAGTCGGGCGCCTCCGGACCAGCGCTTGCTGGCCGCCGCAGCCCTGGCGGCATTTGCCGGATTTTGGGCGCACAACCTGATAGACTATTCCTGGTACGTGCCGGCAGTGGGTGTCACGGTCTGGATGCTGGTGGGGATAGCGATGAGCGACGGGCGGCAAAAGGAGGTTGCTGGCACTGATGCTTTGTGGCCTAAAGTCGGGCGCGCCATCCTCATAGCGGCTCTGGTGGTGGGATGCTGGTTGTTGGCTCGCGGTTTGCACAGCCAGATCCTGGCCAGCGAAGCAGAACAGCTAGCCCGAGAGGGTATGCCCAGTGCTGCGGTGACTCGAATTGGGCGGGCAATTGCGCTGGATCCGCTGGATGCCGACCACTACGAGGACCTCTCTACATTCCTCGTTGCCCAGGCTATAGTTGCCGGCCATGGCAAGCTGCAGGAGGCTATTGCTGCCCAGCGCCGCGCCGTGGCCCTGGCTCCAACTCAGCCCAGCCTGCACCGCAAGCTGGCTCACTTGTATGCGCAGGTTGGAGATTTGCCGGCAGCCGTCGGTGCCGCCCGCCAGGCTGTGCAACTGTACCCGAACTACACGAAGGCCTGGCTCACTCTGGCGGAACTGCAAACAGCAAGTGGCCAGCCGGCGGCAGCATTGGCCAACTACCGCCGCGTTACGGAAATGTACTTCAGCCCGGTGCGCAAATATGCGGCACTGGGCGAACTATCTGAGCCGGGTTATGCTGAGGCGTTTCAGGCAATGGGGCGTGATGCGCTAAAGAGGGGAGATGAAGAATATGCCAGCTTCGCGCTGGGGATGGCCGCGAAGGTGTTCACGGTATATTTTCAGCAAGTGCCGCTGCGCCGCGAGCTTATGAAACTACAGGGGCAGTGGGATGAGGCGCGGTATCAGCAGATGCGCACGATGGCCAACGAAGTTGCTCAGCACTTGGTCAGCTTGCAGCAGCCGATGGGCTTGCTGCGTGTCGGCGAGCTGAATATAGCCCTGGAGAGACCTCCGGCGGCACGGCGGGTGTTAGAACAGCTCTGTGCACTCACGGGCAGCGACACAGCTCTGGAACAGTTGGTTGTGGGGCGGGGCTGTATTGATTTGGCTGTCCTTATGGAAGGTCCAAGAACGCAGGAGATGCAAGACCGCGGGCGAAGACTGATAAAGGCTGGGCTGGCTGCCCTGGAGGACGAGATAGGGAGCCAGGATTGGGAAGAAGACGACACTTACATCGCTCGATATATGCTGCAACACGGGCAGGCGCCGCCCCCTTCGGCGGAGATTTCCCTGGTTACAGGAGGAAAACAATGAAAGTATTGGTCGTACATGGTCCCAATTTGAATCTGCTCGGCCGCCGCGAACCAGATACTTATGGGCAGCAGACACTGGAGGAAATCAACCAGATGATTGCGACCGAAGCAGCGCAAGCAGACATCGAAGTCAAGTTCGTGCAGTCCAATATTGAAGGGGAGATGGTTGATGCTATCCAGCAGGCGGCGCAATGGGCGGATGCTATAATCATCAACCCGGCTGCCTACACTCATACCTCGGTGGCGCTGCGCGATGTGCTGGCGGCGGTGGACATCCCGGCGATAGAGGTGCACCTGAGCAACATCTACGCCCGTGAGGAATTCCGCCACCACTCGTTTACCGCAGCGGCTTGCCAGGGGCAGATCTCCGGGTTCGGCGCGTGGGGCTATGTCCTGGCACTGTGGGCCGCCCGGCATATAGTTGAGGGAGAATCCGGTGAGTAGCTACGCCCGGCGCCGTAAAGAACTAAGTGAGTCAATCCAGCAGAACGAACTGGACCTGTTCATCGTAAGTTCACGGCCTAACCTTCGCTATTTGACTGGGTTCACCGGGGAGGGGATTGGCCTCGTCAGCCCCGGCGAGGCCATGCTTATCACCGACCGCCGCTATGAGGTTGAAGCTGGCGAGGAGGCTCCTGATTGCCAGGTGATCTTCGCCGAGCAAGGCTATCTGCGGCAGCTTGCCAGCTACCTCGCCGAGTCGGAACAGCCCCGGGTGGGCTTCGAAAGCCAGCACCTCAGTTACGCGAATTACCAGAAGCTTGCGGAGCTGGCTGGTGCGGCTGAACTTGTGCCCACCGAGGAAATTGTTGAGCAGCGCCGCGTGGTCAAAGATGACGCAGAAATTGCCGTCATTCGGCGGGCCGCCCAGGTGGTCAGTGAAGCAGTCCCGCAGGTACTTGCTGAGCTGGCAGTAGGGATCATGGAACGAGAGCTGTCGCTGCGGCTGCGCGAGGCTATCCTAAATGCGGGAGGCGACGACGTCAGCTTCGAGCCAGTAGTCGCTTTTGGGGAGAACTCGGCACGCGCTCATGCCGTGCCCACGGGACGGAAGCTTGCTGCCGGCGACATTGTGCTTATTGATGCCGGCGCCAAGGTGGAGGGTTACTGCTCGGATATGACTCGAACGGTGGTGTTTAGTGACCCCACCGAGAAATTCATCGAGATATATCAGACGGTACGCCAAGCGCAGCAGGCAGCGATGAGCATGATCACGCCTGGCGCAGTGGCTGGTGAGGTAGACGCTCAAGCTCGTGAGGTGATTGACAACAGTCCGTATGAAGGCAGCTTCGGTCATAGCCTGGGTCACGGTGTCGGCCTGGAGGTCCACGAGGGGCCTAAGTTGGGCAAGAAATCCGAAGAGGTGTTGGCAGCCGGGCAAGTAGTGACGAACGAACCAGGCATCTACCTGCCGGGGTGGGGAGGAGTTCGACTCGAAGAACTGGTTCTGGTCACAGAACAAGGAGCAAGGCCACTGACGCAGGCGCCATATTTGGAATTGTAGGTGCTATTGGCCGCGAGTCTACTGCAATTGGAAACGGTAGCCGACGCCCCAGACCGTGCCAATACGCCAGGGCACCTCAAAGCTTTCCTCCAGCTTGCTGCGCAGGCGCTTGATATGGGTATCCACGGTGCGCAGATCGCCGCTGGTCGATTCGTAGCCCCAAACTTGCTGGATGATTTGCTGGCGGCTGAATACGGTGCCAGGCTCTGATGATAGGAAGTAGAGTAGGTCGAACTCTTTGGGGGTTAGGTGAACGCGCTGTCCGTTGACTTCCACCATCCGCTTAGGCAGATCAATTTCCAGGCCCGGGAAGCTGAGGTGCTGTTCATGTGCGGCGGTACGCTCGCTGATAACCGCCCGGCGCAACAGCGCTCGGACTCGTGCCACAAACTCGTGGATGCTGAAGGGCTTGGTAATGTAGTCGTCGGCGCCTACCTCCAGGCCCACGACCATATCCAGTTCATCGTCTTTGGCGGTCAGCATTATCACGGGCAGGTCGTAGCTAGCACGAACCTGCCGGCACACCTCAAGGCCGTCTATACCTGGCAGGATGAGGTCGAGGATAATCAAGTCCGGCTGCTGTTCTGCCAGCGTAGCCAGCCCCTCTTCGCCAGTATCGGCAGTGTCCACCTCATAGCCCTCATACTCTAGCGCCGAAGTTACGATGGTCTGATCCTGAAGATTATCCTCAATCAACAGAATTCTTTCTTTGCCTTTGACCACGGGACCCTCCTCCAGGTAGGTCAATAATAAGCGGGCCAGGCCAACTAGAATACTGCCCACCAGCGCATTCGGTAGTTCCCATATTGAAGCCGGTTGGCCCAGGCCAACCTGTAATTACAGTTAAGTATACCACGTCTGGTCGGATTGAGCAATATGTCAATGGAAATTAACCGACGGTAAAGCAGTGACCATCGCTGAGAGTTAGGCTTCGGGCTGGTGAAACACAGCCAGCGGCGATTTTGCATAACTGGTGGCATTAGGTAATCTGGGCAGGCAGGTACTTGCGCCCAATTATGAGAATGTATTAACCGAGTGACCGGACACGGTACTGGTATGAGGGGAATATGGCAATAGACTAAAGAAGGTTGTGATTACTATACAAGTACGAGTCTGTGTGATCGGTGCCGGGGCTATGGCCAATGATGTTCACTATCCTTCGCTTGCTGCGATGGAGGATGTCGAGATAGTGGGCATCTGCGATTTGCAGGAAGACCGGCTCACCGAGACAGCCGACCGTTACAACGTGGCGGGGCGCTTCACCGACTACCGGGCGATGACACAGCAGTTGCAGCCCGATGCCGTCTATATCATTATGCCTCCGCATCATCTGTATGACTTGACCATTGACTGCCTGGAGATGGGGCTGAATGTATTTATTGAAAAACCGCCAGGCATAACCACGCACCAGGTAATATGGATGGCTAAGTACGCCGAGAAAAATGGGGTCATCGGTATGGTCGGCTGGAACCGACGCTTCATTCCAGTTGTCAACTATTGTCGCGAGAAGGTCCTCAGCTACAATGACAGCGTCCAGCAAGTAGTGTCAACCTTCTACAAGTATTATCCGGACTCCGCGGGGCCCTACTATCGCGGCGCGATCGACATTTTGTCGTGCGATGCGGTGCATGCTGTGGATACACTACGCTGGCTGGCCGATGCGGAAGTCGTCAATGTCGCCAGCGTGGTGCGCAAGGTGCACCACGAGTTTGATGACAGCTTCACTGCACTGGTACAGTTTGACAACGGCTGTGTGGGGGTACTGCTGGCCAACTGGCGGGCCGGTAGCCGCGTCCATCAGTTTGAATTGCACACGGATGGGGTCTCAGCGTTTATCAATGGCGATGACGAGTCGGTGATTCATATCAACGGCGAGGCGTTTGTTGAGCGGCTTGACGCAAAGGAGGTTGCCGGCAGCGACGAGTTCTATCGCTACTACGGTTTCTTTGATGAGAGCCGTCACTTCATTGACTGTGTGAAGAATGGGACAGAGCCGGACGCATCATTTGCTGACGCAGTCAAGACAATGGAGCTGGTGGACGAAATCTACCAGCAATCCTGGTAGACCATCTGCCGGGCAACTGCTGTGTTGGCGTACCGGCACGAAGTAGGCCGGATTGACAGGTTGCCAACCCGGCCTATTTCTCTGAGAGTGGATGTAGTTGCGGGCAGCAGTTAGGGCTACTCCTCCTGCTGGGCTTCCGATTCTTCGGCAGGCGGGGTAGGGCTTGTGGTCACTTCTTCTAATGTCTTCTGCTCTTGCTGGTAGAGCTTGAAATCCCGCAGATGCTTCAGCTCCTGAAGCAGATTCTCCAGCCGCACAATGACATCGTCCAGAGCGCTATCGCCGACAATTGCCTCGTATATCTCCACTTCTCCCATCCCCACGCACTTGTCGGAGCCGTGATTAGAAGTAATTACCAACCGGACATAGCGGGCCTCGACGGGCAGGAAATCGAAATGCTGTTCGATGGGCTTGTTGACCACCAGAAAGCGCCCTACCGTCTTGTACGGACCCTCGGGGGTGGTGGTTGAGACCTGCAGCTCGACATCGCGTACCCAGCGGCCAATAAAAAGCGGGTCGTCGGTGGCGGGATCAATCACAATTCGGCGCAGCAAACGGGTCTGATCCTGGGCGAAGGCAAAAACGATCCACTCCGGACTCTCCTCGGAGGGAGTATGCTGGGACGACCAGCCGTAGGAATCGGCGGGCGTGTAGTTGCCCAGCACGTGCTTGCCATCAATCAAGTTCGTCACCTGCCATTCGGGCATCACTTTGCCGTTCTCATCCACAGCCTGACTGGAGAAGGCAACGATCCGCCCGCCGTTCTCGGCAGCGGCCAGGTTTGTTCCGCCCGCCGCAATAGCGTCGGCGGCGTATGCCGGTAGCACAAAGCTGCTTATCAGCAGCAGAGCTGTTAGTGTGCTGGTAAATAGTGAGGTTTTGTTCATTGATTCATCACCCTTCGCGGTGTAGTCATTATAGGCCTATAGACAGTCTTCATTGATTGTCGTTGCTGGGCTGGGTTTCGACCTTAAAGTTCTTCTGCGTTATCAATTTACCTTCGTGGTAGACCTCTATGGTAGTATTGCCGCGACCTGTGACGCGCAGTTGCCGAGCCTGTCCTGGCTCCATTCCTTCGTCAAGCACAATTATTGGACCGCCGGAGTCGTCGCGCTTGATAACCTTGACGTGTTGAGCCTCTTTCTGGCCGAATACAGTGATGTTGATAACATAGTCTCGGCTCATCCCGTCGGCGGAGACGCTGGTCGCATCCGCACTGATGCTGACATCGGGCTCGAGAGGCTCCCGTTGTTGCTCAGTTTCGCTAGACGGCTCGGCAGGTTCGACAGGTTGCTCTTCTTCGCTGGGTTCAGGACCTCTGCTTATGACCAGGTCAATAGGCCAGCCCTTTTCCACGAGAGTGCCTGGTGCGTGGGACTGGCGAATGACCTTATCCTCTTCCCATTCGTCGCTGTATCTCTGGGTGGTCTCGCCTACTGTCAGGCCGACTTGTTCCAACTGTTGTGCAGCCTGTTGAACCAGTTGGCCGACGAGGTCGGGTACCGTGACGGTCTCCTTGCCCAGGTTGATGGTAAGCTCGACCTTTGTGCCCAGCGGGACAGACTGGCCCTCGCTGGGATATTGGTCAATAACCTGTCCAATTGGCTTGTCAGATTCTCGGGCCGTGCGGATGGCGCCGACCGTCAGCTTGGCATCAGTCAGCCTCTGCCGGGCCTCCCCCTCGGTCAGACCCCGCACTGAGGGTATCTGCACCTCGGCGGGCGGGGCCCCCGGATAGAAGGCCTTCTTTATCAGCCAACCGACCATCACCAGCGCCAGCAGAGCCAGGACTATCACGGCGGCCGTCGTCCAAATCAGAGTGGTGTCGGTGCCGGGTTTCCTGCGTGACTTGGAAATTGCGGAAGGCGGCCTCGCCTGGGCAGATTCTGCCGGCGGTGGGGTTGGCTGCATGGGGACAGTGGCCTCTTCGTCAACGGAGAGCACGCCGGTCCGATCCAGTTCCTCGCCTCTGGCTAGCTTTTGCAGGTCAGCGCGCATCTCCTCGGCTGAGCGATAGCGCCGGGCTGGATCCTTGGCCATAGCCTTGTTCAGCAGATATTCGTGCGACGGTGAGATGCTGAGATTAAGCGTACGTGGCGAGGGCGGCTGTTGGCGGACGTGCTTGGCGGCTATCTGCGCCGGGCTCTGGCCTGAGAAGGGAGTCTGGCCGGTAAGAGCCTCATACATCACGCACGCCAGTGAGTAGAGGTCGGACTGCGGGCCGGTCGCGCGGCCCTGAGCCTGCTCGGGTGAGATGTAATGTGCGGTGCCCATCACCATACCCGAAGGTCCCTCGCCCCCTTTGCCGGCAGCGGTGGCGATCCCAAAATCAGACAACTTGGCCACGCCCTGGTCGGTGAACAGAATGTTGTGGGGTTTGACGTCGCCGTGGACCAGGCCCTGCTTATGGATTTGGGCGAGCGCCTGGCAACATTGGATCGTCACCTGGAGCACCTTGCGTGACGGAAGTGGTGCGTATTCGGCGATGATCTGCTTCAGGTTTGGCTCAGGTAGGTATTCCATCACGAGGAAGTGAATATCCTCGTCCACACCAGTGTCGAAGACCTGAACGATATTGGGGTGGGCCAATTTCGCTGCGGCACGCGCCTCGTGGCGGAAGCGTTCCAGCGCTTCGGGATCCTCAGCCCACTGGGGCTTCAGGATTTTGACCGCCACTGTCCGATCCAGAGTCAGATCCGTTGCTCGGTAGACGGTAGCCAGGCCGCCGTCGCCGATGCGACTATCTATCCGGTATCGGCCAGCAATTGTTGTCCCTTCCATATTTGCACCTCGAAGGCCACCTGGCCAGCGCGTGAACCGTCCATAAGTAAATAGTGGATCACTAACTGGCTAGCAGTATACCGAGAATCTGTCGGGCGATGTGACTGGCTGTGCGCCCGTTGGTCTCGTCGTGCTCCACGATCACTGCTACCACGGCTTGCGGCCCCTCAACGGGGGCAAAGGCCACCACCCAACTATGCACCTTCCCGTGAGAATTCTGTGCTGAACCCATCTGGGCGGCTACGCTGTAACCAGGTAGCGTTACACTGCTCGCACTACCTTTTTCGACAGCCACCTGCATTATACCTGCTACCTGTCGGGCAGTTTCCTGACTGATAGCTGTTCCCGACTGGTGCCCACGGTAGTCGGTGACCGCCTCACCACCCTGTCGGGTGATTCTGTCCACCAGATAGGGCTGGATTAGTTGGCCGCCACTGGCGATGGTAGCCGTCATCCGCGCCATAGCCATTGGTGTCACCAGAGTTGCTCCCTGACCAAGAGCTGCTTCTATCAGTTCAATCTCGGCATCGTCGCCGGCCAGATCAGCCATCTTCCCCTGGGCGGTCGGCAAGGGCAGATCAGATTTATCCAGCAGGTGGAACTTGTTCAAATAGCTAAGGAACTGCTCAGGTCCGATCAGTTGCGCTATCTTGGCAAAGGCTATGTTACACGAGTCGGCCAAAGCTTGACTCAAAGTCAGCTTGCCGTGGCCGCTGAGCTTGTGGCATTTGACGGTCATTCCGGCAATCTGCTCGGTCCCCCCGCAATTGAATATTGTCTGTGGGGTAGCTACGCCGCTGTCCAAGGCGGCAGCAGCAATAAATATCTGTAATATTGTCCCGGGCGGGTACAGCCCCTGCAATGCCCGGTTGAGTTCGGGCGAAGCCGGATGATTGGTGAACAACTCATAGTTCATCTGGCTTTCCATAACCCGAGCTGGGTCATAGCTGGG
>JALGTD010000124.1 GCA_029821515.1 Candidatus Zipacnadia bacterium
AACGGCTCGTTAGCACCGCACTATTGTAGCTTTATAAAAGGGGAGTGCTTTATGTCTGAACCGCAGCAACTGCATGCAGAGCTGATTGAGATGTCGCGGGCGCTGGGCGATCCCGCGGCCGATTGTGTCATACTGGGCGAGGGCAACACCTCAGCCCGCATTGACGAAGAGACCTTCTGGGTCAAAGCCAGCGGCGCACAGTTGCCGACGATTACTGAAGAGGGCTTTGTGCGAGTCCGGTTTGCCCCGATACTGGGTTTGTTTGATGCTGAACATCCCTCTGACGAGATGATAAAGCAGGTACTGCTGGAGGCTTGCATGGACAATAAAGCCGAGCAGCGCCCCTCCATTGAAGCGCTTATGCACGCGCTACTGTTGCAGGAGCCGGGGGTCAATTTCGTCGGACACACCCATCCGGTTGCCATCAACGCTATGGCCGGATATTCCCCGATGAAATTGTCTGCTGCGGCATTGCCCCAGCGTGGGTACCGTTCACCGACCCGGGGGTGCCGCTGGCCCGGCGAGTAGCTCAGTCGGTCCGCGAGTATGGCGAAACATACAGGAGACGGCCTCGCGCCATTTGGATGCAGAATCACGGGTTGGTTGCGCTCGGTGCCTCGGCGCAAGAGGTCCAAAACGTCACCGCGATGTCGGTTAAAGTGGCCCGTATATTGGCGGGTACTTATGCCCTGGGTGGCCCCCGGTTTTTGACTGACAAGCAGGTTGAGCGCATTGCTGGCCGGCCCGATGACCTCTACCGCCAGGAAAAGCTCGGCTTGACTCGCTTCTGATTCCCTCTACGGGTTGTGGTAGCTTGACATTAGCCGCCAAGTTTGCGAAAATGAAGTAGTAGTTACCAGCTATTGGCAGGAGGATGGTTTGAAGTGACGAGGTGGATGAAGATTGCGGTAGTGTTGCTCGCTGCAGCAGTAGTGGCGGGATGCGGGGCTGGCCCCAGCTCCTCTCGACAGACCAGTCGCCAGCAACCCACCATTCGCGGCACGAGCTTCCCTCAGCAGCTAGAGCCGAGCGATCAGGTGAGCGTCTATGAAGACGATTACCACGGCTGGTCGGCGCTGTTTATGAAGAATGGTCTGGTCACGCTGGTGGCAGTGCCGGCCATCGGTGGCCGGATTATGGAGTACAAGCTAGGCAGTCACCCCTTTCTGTGGGTCAACGACGCCGAATTTGGTAAGACCTATGACCCGCCCGAGACAGAAGAAGAGCGGCAGTGGCACAACTACGGTGGGTACAAAGTGTGGCCGGCACCGCAGAAGCGCTGGGACGGGCCACCTGATCCGCTCGGCTCGGCTCTGGATGGCGGCAAGTGGACCGGCAAGATCACTGCCCACGGCGGGCAGATTGGGGAGATTGAGCTAGTTAGTCCGGCTGACGAGGATGTAACCGGTCTGCAGATTACCCGGCGTATTCAGATGTCTGCTGGTGGCACCCAGGTAGTTGTTACCGATATCTTCAAGAACGTAAGCGACAAGGCGATTGAGTGGAGTATCTGGGGCGTCACTCAGGTGCCCGGGTCGCTGTCCAGCACTGAGAAATTCAGCGAGGAGGCCCACATCTGCTTCCCGCTGAATCCCGACAGTCGTGCCCCGAAGGGCTTCTGGTATTTGCTCAAGGGCACGTCGGATCAATTTGAGTTGCTTGACGACGGGAAGCTAATGCAGGTCTCGTACGGCTTTGAAACCAGTAAGATTGGCGCGGACGTAGCCGACGGCTGGATGGCCTACGTTGACGACATTCACCAGTATGCCTTCGTGCAGCGATTCGAGCCTTACAGCTTAGGTGCGTACCCTGACCAGGGCGCTAATGTGGAAGTATATACCTCGGGCAAAGACTTCGCCTATATGGAAATGGAGACGCTCAGCCAGTTATACACCCTCCAGCCCAGCGAGACGAAATCCTACTCTCAACAGTGGTATGCCACCAGTTTAGCCGGACCGATTCGCGAGGCCACTGAGCTGGCGGCCATCCGGGAGCCGCTGCAACTGAAAGATACTGCAGAGGGATTGCAGCTTACCGGCGAGCTGGGCATATTTGCGCCGGGGACGCTTGAAATTAATCTGACTGATGATGCCGGCAAGACGGTGGGCGAGCCGGTAGCCACCGTTACAGTCAGCCCGGCCGAGACAGTGGTGTTAGACCGGATTGTGACACCGCAACCGCAGACAACTGCGGTGACGCTCCGTTTGGTAAACGACCGGGGCACACCGCTAGGCCAGGTGGCCAGCGTATCGTTGGCAACGCAAACCGCACAGGTTCCCTGAATCCAATGACAGAGAGTTAGCCGGATCTAAAGGCTCTGGCCAGACCAGAGCCTTTTTTGTATGATACTCGCACAGTGAGCAATCTCCTAGGGTATTGGTGGCTCAGTTATGGTCGTGGCATCTTTGTATGAGCCTGGCCCAGAGGCTCGGCAAAACCCCTGAGCGATCTTCTTGAAGAGGAAATCGCCTGCCAGCAGAGGAATCTACGCAGTAGTCAAACTTCGGGCAAACTGCTAACCAGAAAGAGTACGTGGCAAATGTGACCAGCAGAGAGCGAGTTATACGGGCCCTAAACTTCAGTAAGCCTGACCGGCCTCCTATTTCTCATGCCATTCTCCCCTCGGCCCAGTATCATTACGGGGAAGCGTTGGCCGAAATTATCGAGGCGGTACCGGAGGATTTCGGCTGGCATTTGCTTCCCGATTTACCTCCGGACAAGTTGCCTCCCCTCTACAAGCACGGCACCAACATTGACGACTTTGGCACCGTGTGGAAGGTGACTGTAGAAGGTAGGTGCGGCATACCGATAGAGGTTCCCTTTGCCGACTATGCCGGCTATGAGGACTATGAATGGCCCGAGTTTGGGGCGGGAGTGCCCCAGTATCGCCTCTATAGTGGGCATATGTCGAGTAGCAGCGACGAATACTATGCCCGCGGGGCCTGGATTACCTTCTTTGAACAGATGCAGCAACTGCGGGGCTTTGAGGCCTTGCTGATTGACCTAATGGAGAACAGGCCGGAGGCCTATCGCTTACGTGACGACCTGCTCGCCTTCAACCTGCGCTGGATAGACCGCTGGCTGGAGCACGAGTACCAGGGTCTGCACTTCGCAGATGACTGGGGCACGCAAGTCAATCTGATGATATCTCCCGAGCTTTGGCGCTCCTTTTTCAAGCCAGCCTACGCGGAGATGTTTGGAAAAGTCAAGGCGGCGGGTCTAGACGTGTGGATGCATTCCGATGGGTATATCCTAGAGATTATCCCGGATTTCATCGAAATCGGGGTGGACGTACTCAACTGCCAGTCCTTCGTAATCGGGCTGGAACATCTTGAAGAGTTCGCCGGCAGCCTCTGCTTCCGCACCGATCTTGACCGGCAGAGAATCATGCCCTACGCCTCACCGCCGGAGGTGAAGGACCACGTCTTCGAAACCTTTGAAGCTCTGGGTACCTCGGAAGGGGGTATAGTGGCCTGCGGCGAGATCAGCGAGGACGTGCCGCTGGAGAACATCCGCGCTATGTATGCAGCGTTTCTGGAATATAGATATTAACCGACGGCTCCACATGCTGGCCTACTCGCTGGTATTTCTGGGTATGCTGCCTACATTGCGCCAGGGCATTGGTGGCGCAGTTGTGGTGGTGGGCGTCTTGCTGCTGACGCGGGCCCGTTCCTTGGAGCGCGACAAATCCTCCGCCAAGCCGAGAATGCAGCCATGAAGTTACCGCTTGATATAAACTCGCTAGGGATAGCTGCCTTGCAGGACGGCAGTCGGCGAGCTACTCGCTTCAAAGGCCTGGTGTTGGCCATTGGCGGTGTGCTGTTTGTCTCGGCAAACTTCGTCACGGTTAAGTATGTCCTGAGTGGATACAACATTTTCACTTTTCTGCCGCTGTGGTTTCTCAGCGCCGCGCTGGCCACTACGGTATGGATCATAGTCAGCCGGTTACCGTGGCGAGCGCAGTTGCGGCGTAATCTGGGGCCACTAGTAGCCATGGGCTTGGCGAATGGTGTCGCTGCCGCACTGATTTTCAGCGGGCTGAACTATCTGGATCCGTCTGTGACCGCGTTCCTAGCCCGCAGTGGCGCCCTGTACTCGATAATCCTCGGCTACACGGTGCTGGGTGAGCGATTCAGTCGACGATGTCTGCTGGGGATGGTTCTCATTCTGTTGGGGGTGGGAGTCATTACCTACAGCAGCGGCGCAGCCCAGCTTGTGGGCATCCTACTGGTGCTGGTCGGATATGTCTTTACTAGCCTGAACTACCTATTTGGCAAGCAGGTGACCAAAAGCACTAATCCGGTAGTGCTCATCTGGGCGCGGTCGGTGGGGAGCCTGGTGGTAGCAATAGTGATCGCAGCAGCCTCCGGGAGATTTGAATTGCATCTATCGGTCCCTCATCTTTGTGTTTTGGTGCTGGGAGCGCTGATAGGACCGTTCCTCGGCCAGATGCTGTGCTTTTATTCAATGCGCTACATTGGCCTCTCGGAGCTGGAGATTATGCGAGCCACTCAACCCCTGATTGTGCTGATCTACTCGCTGGTATTTCTGGGTATGTTGCCCACCTTGCGCCAGGGCATTGGTGGCGCAGTTGTGGTGATGGGTGTTTTGCTGTTGGTGGGCAGCCGTCCGGTGGAGAGAATGGAGATTGCTTCTCCAGATTGATCACGGTGGATAGCTGCCGAGCATCATTCACTCGTTACTGCTCTCGGGCTGACTATCCTAGTCCAACCGCGTTGACGAGCAGCAGGCTCAGTCCGAAGTAGATAAGTAGCGAGAAGCTATCATTGAATGTGGTTACCAGCGGGCCGGACGCCAATGCTGGGTCAATACTCAGGCGGTCGAACACCAGTGGCATAATGGTGCCTAACATTGAGGCCCAGAGAACAGCGCAGCACAAGGAGGCCCCGATAATAGGCGCATACGCCATCTCGCCGGTTAGCAGCCCCGCGCCCAAGCCAGCCAATGTTCCGCACACCAGGCCCAGTGCTACTGCTGTCAGCAGCTCCCGCGCCAGCAGCCGCCAGATTCCCCTCCGACTAATTAGCCCCAGTGCCAGGCCCCGCACGGTGATCGTGGACGATTGCAGTCCGCTGTTGCCGCTGGTTGCGTTAATGACCGGAATAAATGCGGCCAGGGCAATCAGCGGTCCGAGCAAGCTGGAAGTAAACAGGCGGATCACCATGGCTGAGACAAATGTCCCGCCCAGGCAGATAATCAGCCAGGGCAAGCGCAACCGAGCGATGCGGAAGCTGGAGCCGCTGGCTAACGCCTCCGCACTCGTCCCGCCCACGCGGGTGAGGTCTTCGGTGTGTTCTTCCTGGATTGCGTCAATGACGTCGTCAATGGTCACTACTCCCAATAGCCTATGGCTTTCGTCAACCACGGGCAGGGCCATCAAGTCGTACTTGTCTACCAACCGCACCACGTCTTCGCGGTCGGTATCCGGGTGAACCGTCACCACATCGGTGACCATTGACTCAGCCAGGGCGCGATCGGGGGGCGCAGTGATAAGTTCAGGAATGCTGAGTAC
>JALGTD010000125.1 GCA_029821515.1 Candidatus Zipacnadia bacterium
GGCATAACTGAAATAATGGGAGTCTCAATCGAGCTGATTGGCCTGTGGCTTGCGGCGCGGTTCACCCTGGCCATCTACAGCTTCCTGTATGGCGATAACCCGATTTACAAGTTCTCCGAACACATCTTCGTGGGAGTTTCGGCGGCCTATGGGGCAGCGATTGTCTACCACCAGGCGCTCATCCCCAAGCTGGTGCAGCCGCTGTCTGAGGGTCTGATTCAGCCGCTGCTGGCCAGTGATGTTAGCGCGATAGTGTGGACCAAAGCCTCGCTGGTGATCCCGGGCATACTCGGGATATTGATCTTCGGCCGGTTTTTTCGGGGCTATCAGTGGCTGTCGCGCTGGCCGATTGCCTTCGTGATGGGGCTCGGTGCGGGCCTGAGCATCCCCCGCTCCATCCAGAGCCTGGTCCTCAAGCAGATGCACGGGACGATGCAGCCGGTCTGGCCGCTGACCGACGGGGGCTTTGACAATCTGCTACTGATAGTCGGGGTCATCTGTACGCTGGCCTATTTCTACTTCTCGCTACCCCATCGCGGCGTTATGGGGTGGCTGTCGCGGGTGGGAATATGGTTTTTGATGATTGGCTTCGGCGCGGGCTTCGGCAACACGGTGATGGCGCGTATTTCGCTGCTGATTGGCCGCCTGGAGTTCCTGTTCTACGAGTGGCTGCCAACCATAGGCATCCATCTGGGCGGGCCAGGCGCGGGCTGACCTGCACCCGCTAATATTGCGGTTGCTACTTCTTCTTTTGAGCCAAGCGTTCACGCACTGGTTTCTTCGTCAACCAGGCGCCGATAGGCCTGCTGCAACTGCTTGGTGATCTCTCCCGGTTGGCCGCTGCCAATCGGCTCGCCGGCGAAACTGGTCAGAGGCATAACTTCCATCAAGCTATTGGTCAGAAACGCCTCTTCGGCTGCCGAGAGCTGCCCCACGTCCAGATGCGCTTCCGTAAACCGAATTCCTTCAGCAGCGCACAGTTCCAGGACGCAGGCGCGGGTAATTCCCGGGAGGATTCCTGCCTCAATCGGCGGAGTCAGCACGCGCCCATCGGCGACTATGAATAGATTGCTGGCCGCGGCCTCGGCTAACTGTCCGGAAGTGTTCAATAAGATAGCTTCGTCGGCGCCGGCGCGCTGCGCGGCGGCCCTGGCCAGCAAATTATCCAGGTAATTTAGCGTCTTCAAGTTAGACAGCAACGAATGCTCGTTGCGGCGGGCCTCGGCCAGGACCGCCGACATGCCTTTTTGGTATAGCTCAGCCGGGTAGTTGGAAAGCGGTCGCACCCAGATGATTACCGAGGGCGTCGAGGCATTCAACTGAGAGGGGCTCCCCCCCACTCCTCGTGTCACGGTCAGGCGGACGTAAGCGGAGGCCAGTGCGCTTTCTTTCAGTGTCTTCTGAACTGCCGTTTGCAGTTCCTCATCGGTCGTTGGCAGCGCGAGATGGATCCTGTCGGCTGAAGCAGTCAGCCGCTCCAGATGGGCCGGCAGTCGAAAGGCCTGCCCTGAATACGCCCGCATGGTCTCAAATAAGCCGTCGCCGTACAGGTGTCCGCGGTCCAGACAACTGCACCGGGCCTCTTTGGGTGGAAATATCTCTCCATCGTGCCAGATGAGTTCAGGCATCTGCGCCTCCTTTGGGATAAGTCAGGAAATTGCGCAGCAGATCATGGCCCACCTCGGTGAGGATAGCTTCGGGGTGGAACTGGACGCCTTCAACCGGACAGTCCGCAAAACCCGTATGGCGCAGTCCCATTATTTCGTCCCAGTCGGTGCGGGCGGTAATCTCCAGGCAGTCCGGAAGGGTATCGGGGTCAACTATTAGCGAATGGTAGCGTGTAGCACGAAAAGGCGAAGGCAGACCTCGCAGCACGCCAGCTCCCTCGTGATAGATCATTGAGGTTTTTCCGTGCATCAGGCGGGGTCCCCGGATGACCTGCCCTCCAAATACGTGCCCGATGCACTGGTGCCCCAGGCAGACTCCCAGAATCGGTATCTGCCCGGCGAACTCGGTGATTACCTGATTGCTAATGCCCGCCTCCAGTGGAGTACAGGGTCCCGGCGAGATGATGATATGGGACACAGAAAGCTCGCGAATATCAGCACAATCAAGGGCGTCATTGCGGTAGACCAGTGGCTCCCAGCCCAGTTCGCCCACGTATTGATACAGGTTATAGACAAACGAGTCATAGTTATCTATGAGCAATACCATAGCTGTCAGATCCCGTAAGCCCGGCGAGAGTCCGGCACCTCGCGTAGTGCCTCAGCGAGCCCTTTACCCTTGTCCAGCGTTTCCTGATACTCGGCGGCGGGCTGTGAGTCGGCGACGATACCGCCGCCGACCTGGTAGTAAGCGTTGCCGCCTGTGGCAATGATGGTGCGAATCACAATGCTGAGTTGCATCTGGCCGGCGAAGCCCAGGTATCCGATATCGCCGGTGTAGACGCCGCGCTGGGTCGGTTCCAGCTCGTCTATAATCTCCATAGAGCGCACCTTAGGCGCGCCGGTAATTGAGCCGCCCGGAAAGACTGCCCGCATCAGATCAATGTTGTCACAGCCCTCGGCTAACTGGCCGGTCACTGTGGCCACCAGATGGTGAACCGTAGGATAGCTTTCCAGTACCGTCAATTCGGGGACGCGGACAGTGCCGAACCGACAGACCCGGCCCAGATCATTGCGCTCCAGGTCAAGGATCATCATCAGCTCGGCCTTGTCCTTTTCACTGTCGAGAAGCTCCTGAGCCAGACGCTGGTCTTCTTCGGGGGTATCACCACGCGATCGGGTGCCCTTGATGGGGCGCGTTTGCACCCAGCCATCGCTCACCTCCAGGAACTTCTCCGGCGAGGCGCTGACCACCTGGCCGCTGCCATAATCCAGATAGGCGGCAAAGGACGCTGGATTGATCTGGCGCAGGCGCACATACAGTTCCCACGGATTTATCTGCAGGGGGACCTGGAATCGCTGCGAAATGTTGGCCTGGAAGATGTCGCCGGCAGCGATATATTCCTTGGTCTGGCTTACAGCAGCCAGGTATTCTTCGCGGGAAAAATTGCTCTGCAGGTTTGCGGAGGTTGCTGGTAGATGGGAGTTAATAACTGGTTCACTGGCTGACCGCACCCGCTCAATCATATCTTCGGCGCGTGCCTGGGCCTGTTTTCGGCGTTTGGGGCCTGCGGAAGCCGGCAAGCCGGTGCTCAGGACGTAACCGACCTGAGTGGCCTCGTCATAGGCGTATATCACATCGTAGAGCGCCATATACAGGTCGGGCATAGCGATATCGTCAACGGTCGTGCGCGGCAAATCCTCAATGAAGTGGCACAGATCATAGCCAAAATATCCCACCGCACCACCGCAGAAAGGGGTGGGAGCCTCCGCTGGGGGTAGTGCGTAGCGTTTCATCATCTGCTGCAAGGCAGTAAAGGGGTCGCCCTGCGTGATTGTTGTCCTCCTGTGGTCGGTGATGGTAATCTGGCTGCCCTTGCTTGTAATCACCGCGAAGGGATCGCCGCCGGCATAGGAGTAGCGGCCGTAGTGGTCCATAACCATTGCACTGTCGAGCAGGAAGGGATGAGGTTGGCTCTGAAGCGCACTGCACACCAGGTGCGCCGGAGGCCCATCGGGCAGCTCAGCGATGAGTAAATCTCCTGACCAGGTTGTCGGAGTAGTCAATGGCATACGGCTGTAGCCGTTTCGGTTATCGAGTAAAGCGGATATACAGGATGTCGCCGTCCTGGACTGGATAGTCACGCCCCTCCAGGCGCACCGCACCGGCCTCCCGACAGGCAGCCATTGAGCCGTGCTCGTTCAGAGCCTCGAAGGGGACAACTTCGGCGCGGACAAAGCCACTTGCCATGTCGCTGTGGATTTTGCCGGCGGCCTGCAGGGCAGTAGTCCCCTGGGAGATCGTCCAGGCATGCGCCTCGTTTTCGTTCACCGTAAAGAAGGTGATAACATCCAGCAACTCGTAAGCGGTGCGGATGAAGCGGTCCCGTCCGGGCTGGGAGAGGCCGAAGTCCGTTAGAAAGTCAGCCCGCTCAGCAGGCGGGAGCTGGGCAATCTCATCTTCGAGTTCGGCGCACAAGCTGATCGTTGCCAGGCCCTGTTCTTCCGCCAACTGGCAGGCCCCGCCGGCAGCCTCTCCGTCCAGGTCATCTTCAGCTACATTGAAAACAGCCAGCAGCGGCCTCATTGTCAGCAGCGAAAAGCCGTGCAGCAGCTTCGCTTCTTCATCAGTGAACTCCTCGTCCAGCAGACGCTGGCCGCCAGCCAGGTGCTGCCGGCAGCGGGACAGTATTTTTTGCTCCCACTTCTCGTGCTGACTTAGGTCGCCGTATTTGCTCTCCAGCTTGCGCAGGCGACGCTCGACAATGGTCAGATCGGTCAGCGACATCTCCAGCAGCACGGTTTCCAGGTCGCTTTTTGGGTCCAGAGGCTGGCCGCGATGGTCCAGCTCCCCGAAGCACTGCACAGTAATGCCGAACGCATCGGCGTCTCCGGCTACCTTGACCAATTGAAGTTCCTCGCCGGCACCGCTGTCGCCGCTGTGCAGGGCCAGCAGGTCCACGAAGGTAACCTCCGGCTGGACCATACCAGCGGGCTGGCACAGCTCGTAGATGCGCTCGGTGCGAGCATCGGGCACCGACACCACTGCAATCTGGGAGTCCCGGCCGTGCGGCTCAGCCCGCTGGCCGCTGAGTAGGCGGAAACAAGTGCTTTTGCCGCTGCCGGGTAGTCCGACCAGTCCGATCTTCATCTGCTCAGCCACCTCCGCTTGGTTAGTGCCCACAGCTTATTCGCTCCTGCCGTCGCGCTTTCCTGCATCGAGGAGCAGTAGGGGCCATATCACAGTGACTATATGACACCCCAGCTTAGTCTGCCTGGCCGGTGATCTGGTCAAGCTGCTGCCGGCTGATAGGCCCGTCTCTGATGATTTGCGGAGGACTGATGGTCAAATCGAGCACCGTCGAGGATATTCCGCCTGGGCAGCGGCCATCGTCTATCAGAAGATCAAGCAAATCTCCGAAAGTCATCAGCACCTGACCGGGTGAAATTGCCTCAGGTTGACCCGACAGATTGGCACTGGTGACCGCTACCGGAAAGTTGGCCAGGCGCAGCACCCTGCGGGTCAGCTCGTGGTCGGGTACTCGCAGCCCGACGGTCGGCTGGCCCGCCGTAATCAAGTCGGAGATGGCAGGAGACTTATGGAGAATGATGGTAAGCGGCCCGGGCCAGAAACGCTC
>JALGTD010000126.1 GCA_029821515.1 Candidatus Zipacnadia bacterium
TTCAGCGCCTGGCGAGCCTCGCTCTCCTTGTTGCCAAAGTCCTTAAGCCACATGCTTCCCACGACTATCTTCCAGCTTCCGCTAACTTGCTTTACGACAGCCTGATTGTAGTCAAACGAGATACAATCCTCGCCTACGTCCGCTGTTGCGGGCGTACTGACCGCGGCAGCCAGCCACATCACACAAATTACGGCAGACAACAAACTTACTATCCTGACTCTTCTCATGTTGCTCGCCTCCTTAGACAGAATCTGTGCATGTGCGCCTTATTGCTGGTGAGTTACCATCGCACTTATATTAGATATTCGACAGCGGCTGATTTTCTCCTTCCGCCGGGTTAACTGCACCTATTGCCACCGCTTCAGCCAGGCCCAGCCGCAGGCAAGCTCAATCGCAACAAGTTCCCAATACTTACTTCCGCTCAGAGGTTACACCCCAGCTTGAGGCGAATCCCACAATGAAGTTAGGTCACAGGCAGCGGGTAGACAGAGGTACGGGGCTGACGCACAACGTCGGCATCAATCTCAATGGGCAGCAGACATGCGTATACTATTTGTAGGAAGAAATGCAGGCATCGGCGGCGGTACTACCTACCTACGGAATCTGATTCCGGCCCTACAGCAGCGCGGTAACCACTGCGAGTTGATGACACGCGGCGGACCAGCGCTGCCCCTTTTACAGCAGGTGGCAGATCGCACCTGGTGGTTGCCGCCTGTCTCGTGGTGGACGTTCGGCAAAGCGCGTCGAATAATACAACGTAAGCGAATAGATGTGGTGAATACTACCACAACCAATGCCGCCGAGCATCTGCTACCAGCCTGCCGCCAGACTCAGACGCCGCTGATTATGACATTACTTACCCGTACGGAACTGGCTCGGTGCCTGCCAGCGGCCCACTATGCCCACGCCATCGTAGCACTCAATGAAAACACGATAAACTTCATTGCAAACGATTATCCGCAACTCACTGGGAAGCTGCATCTATCCAGCAAACCGCTCATTCTTCCCCCATTGAGGCCCAGTCCGAACCGAGATGCGGACACGACCACCGTGACCTATATGACCCGGCTAAGCAGAACCAAAGGCCCACATGCTCTGGATCTGATTGATGCCTGTTGCCAGCTTGCCAAGACGATACCCAATCTCCGGCTCGTAATTGTGGGCAGCGGCTGGCGGCTTGGTAATGTGCGCAAGCAGGCTGCGAAGCTCAACAGGCAACTACACTCTCCAGTCGTTGAGGTGTATGGAACCATGCTTGACCCTGAGCCGATCTTTGCGAATACCGATATCCTGTTGGGCGCCGGATACACTGCTCTGCAAGGATTGGCCTGGGGCTGCACAGTCATTGGAGTGGGCTATGCTGGACTGTTTGGCCTGCTCACGCCAGAAAACATTGAGGAGGCTATAAGGGCGAACTTCGGCGACACCGGTGCGCAGTGGTCGCAAGTGGATGCTTCGGTGCTAGCTGAACAAATACTTAATGCGCATCGGCAGCATCGCTCACCTGATGACTGGATTGAGTCGGTTTTCGACCAGCATTTCAACCCTGCAAGGATCGCGCAGGACCTGGAGAGCTTGTTCGAGGAAGCCATACACCACAAGTAGGCTCCGGCGAACTCCCCCAGCACCAGCTCGGGCTCTTACCCCTGATAGAATTCACGCACAGCCTCAACCACGCGCAGCACCTCGGCCTCGGTCAGCTCAAAATACAGTGGTAGGCGCACTATACGCTGGGATACATCTTCGGTAACTGGTAACTGACCGGATTGGTAACCTAGTTTGAGGCCCATCGGTGAGGTATGCAGAGGGACATAGTGAAACGTAGCCGCAATATCATGCTCAGCTAAGTGCTCAATTAAGGCCTGGCGCTCGGGGAAGTCTGCGGCGAGAATGTAATAGATGTGTGCGTTGTGGCAGCAGTATTCGGGCCAATGCGGGCGGACCAGGCAGCCTGCCTGTTCCAAATCAGCCAGAGCCTGGTGATACGTACACCACAGCTTCATACGCGCGGCTTGCACTGCATCCTGCTGCTGCAGTTGGCCGTACAGAAAGGCCGCAGTGATCTCGGAGGGCGCACACGAAGAGCCTACGCCCACCCAGGTGTATTTGTCCACCTCGCCTCGCAGGAACTGCTTACGGTTGGTGCCCTTCTGGTGGATGATGTCGGCCGCATCGGCAAACTCAGCACAGTTTACCGCCAGTGCTCCCCCTTCGCCAGAAACCAGATTCTTTGTCTCATGGAACGAAAAACAACCCAACTGGCCAAAAGTGCCCAGGGGGCGGCCGCGATACTTTGCGTCCAGCGCCTGGGCAGCATCTTCTATCACGTACAGATCGTATTTGTCGGCCAGTCGCATAATCTCATCCATCTCGCAGCCGACGCCGGCATAATGGACAGCAACGATCACTTTGGTGCGTTCGTTGATAGCATCTTCAATAAGTTTCTCGTCAATGTTGAGCGTATCTGGGCGTATGTCCACAAAGCAAGGCTGTGCGCCGCGCAGGACAAAGGCGTTAGCCGTGGAGACGAAGGTGTAACTGGGCATAATCACCTCATCGCCCGTCTCCACTTCACACAGTAGCGCCGCCATCTCCAGGGCTGCAGTACACGAGTGCGTCAGCAAGACCTTCTGGATAGAGTAGCGCTGCTCGAGAAGCTGCTGGCACCAAGCAGCGAAGGGGCCGCTACCCGCGATCTGTCCGCTGGCAATTGCCTCGGCGACGTATTCGTTTTCCTTCCCGACCGTAGACGGCTTGTTGAATGGAATTCTGGGCAAACTCAAACATCTCCTCCAGCCTTGCCGATCCGCCTATCTATGTATCCGTATTGGATGGGAACAAAAAACAGTTCGTCTTTGCCTGCGGGACATCCTTCTATCCTCAAAATAACCAGTGAGGAAGCCTCCGCCAGATTTCTAAGTTCTCCTATCCAGGCAGGGAAGGTCAGTTGCGATGTCGAAAAGAATATATTAAGCACATAGACAGTCAAATCTCAAGATGTTGGAAATGGCTCCCTTATGATTAAATCGAATCCAATTGTCAGAGAACCAGTCATCATCAATGCTGCGATCACAGGTATAGTACCCACTAAGGACGACACCCCTCACGTTCCGATTACTATCGCGGAAATCGCTGACGATGTCGAGGCCGTGGCAGAAGCCGGCGCAGTCATAGTTCATCTCCACCCCCGAGACGGAAATGGCAAGCCGACGTGCGACTCGGAAATCTACCAGCGCCTCATTGGCACGGTGCGGGCCCGCTGCCCGCAGATCATAATCTGCGCCAGTTGTAGCGGGCGGATCAAGTCCGATGTAGATGTCCGAGGAGTTGCCCTGACTTTTGAAGGTGATCTTAAGCCGGATATGGCGAGTCTCACCTGTGGTTCGATGAACTTTCCCCACCAGGCCTCAGTAAATACTCCCCAGACCATCATCGAGTTAGCCAGGCGTATGAAGGACCGGGGTATCAAACCCGAAGTTGAGGTCTTCGAGCCGGGTATGATCAACTATGCTTGCTACTTGATCCGCAATAATCTAGTGGATGAGCCAATCTATGTGAATATGCTGCTGGGCAACCTGGGAACAAGCCCCGCCACTGCCGCGAGTCTCAGTCATATGCTCGATTTGCTCCCCGATGGCTCGCTGTGGTCCGTGGCGGGCATCGGCCGCTATCAACTAACAGCAAACACTTTGGCCCTGGCCATGGGCGGGCATGTGCGGGTAGGGCTGGAGGACAATCCCTATTACGACTGGGGAAAGCGAACTCCGGCCACTAACCGGATGCTGGTGGAGCGTGTGGTGAGAATCGCTGGTGAATTGGGACGCCCCCCGGCTACTCCGCAGCAAGCCCGCGAGATTATTGGCTTGCCGACCCGCGGTGGCTCCGGATAGATAGCACGGCCCAACCATTTCATCGCCAGGAGGGCTTATGAAACTGTTGATTGTTGGTGCAAGAGTTGACGGGCAGGCCCACGTGGTGCTGGAAGTGATACAGAGCGATAATACGCACCAGGTAGTTGCATTTGCCGATGAAACCCCGGAGCTGAAGGGTCAGCAGGTACTGGGCAGACCGGTGCTGGGAGATCCCGCAGAGGTAGCCGAGCAGGTTCAGCAACTTGGTATCACTGGTGCTTTCATTGCCGTCGGTGTCCCCCAAGCCCGTGCGCGACTCGCCGAGATATGCCGCGCGATGGGGTTAGCACTCCCCACCCTTATTCATCCCACCGCCTACTTATCGCCGGAAGCACAGATCGGCGAAGGCGCTTTTCTGGGCGCGGGAGTCCAGGTCCTGCCAGGAGCTAACGTCGATGACCTCTGTCGAGTTAATGCCGGAACTATCGTCAGTCACCACGTCCAGGTCGGGCGGTGCAACACCATTGGCCCTAACTCGACCCTCGCCGGTAGGTCGGCAACCGGCGCATTCGTTTTGCTGGGTGCTGGTTGCACTCTCCTGCCCGAAGTCAGGGTGGGCGAAGGGGCTATGGTTGGTGCCGGCGCAGTAGTGACTCGGGACGTACCCGCCAACCTCACCGTCGTGGGCGTGCCAGCCCGGCCCCTGGCACACAAGTCATAGTCGTTTGCAGATTACCGGAAGCTATACTGTCCAATGGAACTACGGACGAGACATGTGCTGCTTGTTATTTCCTTCTGAAATTTGTTGACTCAGATGAAGGACTATTTTGCCGAACAGAGAATACAATAAATGAAGGCTCAGGAAAACAGGTTGTGAAGGGGTGAGTAGAATGGAACAGACGGCCAGGGACATTATGACCACGGATGTAGTCACAACCAACCCAGCCGCCACGGTCAGCGAGGTAGCCGGGGCTCTCGTCGCTAATAAGATTAGCGGGATGCCCGTGGTAGACGCCGGCCAGGTGGTAGGCATCATTAGCGAGGTTGATATCCTGGGCGCTAGTCAGGATGTCATGATAGGCTCGCTGATGGCAAGCGACGTAATCTCCGTCGAGCCGGATGTAGCGGTTGAGGAGGTTGCCATGCAACTGGCCGACCGGGGCATCAAGCGAGTGCCGGTCATTGACAGCTTCGGCAATCTAGTGGGGATTGTCAGCCGGGCCGATATAGTCGCGACTATGGCTGCCGGGCTCTAGCCAACGCCAACAAATATGGGACAGTACCTCGGGTGTGGGCGCAGCTCGCCCTCGCCATAGATCAGCAATACTCTGCGTCTGTGCGAGGGGCGTTTGTGTGAGGCCTGCTGATACGAGAAGGTGATGCTATGTTGCACGCACCGAGCGCTACCCGCGTCATAGTCACTATCATAGTTGCTATAATACTGGCTGCGCTTCTGGTCGGCTGCGAGAAAGAGGAGGAACTACCTGCTAATATTCCTCCACCTCCCAGCGCTGAGGCAGAAGAGCATGCAGCCAACTACGAGCAGATGCGTGCGGAGATGGTCGAGCAGCTCCAGAGGCAAGGCATGCTGGAGTCTTCCATCGTTGCTGAGGCTATGACTGCGACCCGTCGCCACTTATTTATCCCCGGAGAGCTTCGCCACTTGGCATATTACGACACACCTCTGCCCATCGGCGAGGAGCAGACTATCTCGGCGCCCGGGGTAGTGGCCAAGATGACCGAGCTGCTTGCCCCTCAGCCCGAAGATGTAGTCCTGGAGGTGGGGACCGGCTCGGGTTATCAGGCAGCGGTCTTAGCTCACCTGGTCAAGCACGTCTACACAATCGAGATTCTGCCACCGCTGGCCGAAAGCGCGGAAAAGCTCCTGGAAAAACTGGGGTATGATAATGTCACCGTGCGGTGCGGCGATGGATATCAGGGCTGGCCCGAGTATGCCCCTTTTGACGGCATCATCGTCACCTGTGCTCCTGAAGAGATTCCCCAGCCGCTACAGGAGCAACTCAAAGAAGGAGGCCGGATGGTCATACCTGTTGGCCCCGGGAATGAGATCCAGCAGCTTTATCTGTTAGAAAAACGCCACGGGACAATCAACAAGACTGCGGTGCTACCAGTGAGGTTCGTACCGATGACCGGCGAGGCCCAACCGCAGTAGCTGTTGCCACCTGCTGGGGGTTACCCTTCACTGAAACATACGAAACTGCCCTGGACTTAGCTGGGCCGTGCGCAGCAGCTCATCCGTAATCCGCAGCAGGCAGATCAATGTTGGTACTGCCGAAGGTCATGATGCCTTGCGTCCCTCGCCGCTGGGTCTGAAATTGTGTCCCAGGCGATATGCACAGTTGCTGGGGGTCGTAGGTCGAACGTCCTGGCTCGTGGCACAATCGCTTCCGCAAGCGTCTAATCTACTGGGAGAAAAAGCCCAAAACTATGTGGCTTTGGTCCGTCTCGCTTGTTGCCTCATCGTCTACCGACTCATAGTTTTAGGATAGGCTCCAAGTTGATCGAATACAGTAGCAGGTTGTTGAGCAACTACTACAAGCCGCAGACGATAGGATGACAGAAAGATGAAAACGACACAAACCATTCTCTGGATCCTGGTGACGATTATAGTGGCTGGAACATCCGTATATGGTGTCCCCCAGATCTCGTGGGAAGAGGGCCTGTATGTGCTGCAGAACGAGCTGCTACGTGCTGAGGTCAAGACGACCGAGCTGTATCGGCTCACCTACAAGCCAACTGGACAGGAGCTGATGTCGCCCAGCTACCACGGAGTGGTCTACATCAGCTCCTCGGCCCGGCATGGTGAGGAACGCCGCTACCTGATTCAGGACAGTTTTAAGAGCAACCGCGCGTACGAGATTGAGGCGGGGGAAACCGAGGCGACATTGACGGTGAACTTTGACTGGGGCTGGGCGCCGGAGCAACCCGATCGACCCTATGCCGTCAAAGAACAGATAACGATCTTTGCGGACAAGCCGTATCTACGCGTGCGCTACTACATCAGCGTCAAAGAGAAGCCCATACCCGTGCCAGTCGGGTTGAGTGTGGGGTGCCGGGGCATGCGGGCTACTCACCTGGTCGAGCCGGACGGACAGTTGCGGGTAGAGAAGCTTGGCGATGCGCGGATGTCGGGGATGCGCACCGATCCCAGCAGCTACTGGTTCGCTTACTGGGACGAGCCTTCCGGGCATTTCACATCCGTCTTGCGGCCGGGGCAGACCAATCCAACTCGATGCGTCTTCACGGAGACGAACTGCTCGATAACCGGCTGGTCGGGGCTCTTTCTCGACGAGCCCGGGCAAAGCCACTCCGAGGAGCTGTGGCTGGTAGCAGGCCAGAGCGACGAGGACCTCCCGGCACAGATTGCCCAGTCCGCGGAAGAAGCCTACGAGTTTATCGGCGAACGCGAGCCGATTCTGGCGACGCTGGCCGCTCCCTACGTCACTCATCAGGAGATAGTCGAGCAGACTGCGCACTTGCGCGCCGACGGCAAGGGTAACCACATTGTCTTCAAGAACGAGCGGCTCTACGTGGACGGCAAGCCCTTCCTGCTGTTTGCTCCCTGGGCCGCAAAGTACGCGGCGCTGTGCCGCAAGTACCATCTCACCGGGCTTTTTGGCGGGCCTGGCAATCTGGAGATGGCCGCCGAGAATGACATGATGTATGTGACACACGCCCTCGAGTGGCCCCGGTACAGAGGCGAGGAACTGGAGACGCACATCAATAGCATTAAAGACCATCCGGCTCTTCTGGCGTGGTTCCTAGCGGACGATTTCAGCGGTGACCTGAAGATGCTGGAGAATATCGAGATCATCCGCAAGTGTGAGACGCACATCCCCACGATAGTTGATACCGTAGGCTATGACGCCGGCCGGCGGCGGTCCAGTGCCTTTGTAGACATCCAGGCTCCCTACCAATATCCGGTGGCGCGCAAGCACACCTATCGCTGGTACGCCGACTATCTGGACCACAACCAGAAGATAATGGACCGACAGTTCAACTGGACCTGCCCGGAGACTTTCAAAATGACAGCGGCTAAGATCCGACTGGAGACCTATATTGGCCTGGCTCACGGCATTCGGGGCTTCATGTACTGGGCAGGGAACGCACTGCTTGATCACCGGCTGGCTGAGGTGGGGATTGTCTGTCTGGCGGTCGAGCCGCTGACTGAGCTGATAGTCGAGGCGGAAAAGGTGCCCGGCGGCGCTGCTACTGACAACGAGCAGATTGAGGTGCAGCGGCTCGACTGGGGCGACCACACGCTGCTGTTCCTGGTCAATTATCGCGACAAGTCAGTGCGATGGCCTACCGGGGAGCTAACACCGAAGTTCGTGGTGACTGTCAACGGTGTCCACAATGTGCGGGCCTACAGCATGACCTTCGACAAGGATCTGAAAATCGGCCCAGCGCGGCAGTCGCGCAAGGATTTACAGTTCCAGGTATCAGGACTGGATATCGGGGCGATGGTGCTGCTGACCGCTGATGCCCAGTATGCCCAGCAACTACAGCAGCAGTTGGAGGCGCGGAGGGCTGAGGCGACTGAATTTGCTACAACTGCTAACAGCTATATGGCCTGGAAGGTCTATGAGCTTCTGTTCAAGCTGGGACAACTGAAAGCCCCTATGGGTCAAGCCCCCCAGCTATACGCTCAAGCTTTGGGGCAGATCGAGGCTGCGCAGAGCTTCACCGGGCAGCGCCAGGCGGCGCGGCTGCTGCGCCAGTCCCTTGCCGAGGCCCTCGCCCAGGCCGACGCCTTGGCCGACTACGCACCGGCTTATGCGGCTTCAAACCTGGAGCAATACTACGATTATTTGCCCCAGTTTATGGCCAGCTTCAACTTCCGGGCGCTGAAAAGCCAGTCGCCGCCGCAACTGACCGCCCCTCGTTATATCGCGCCAATGGCCCCGCTGGAAGATGCTCCCGAGCCTCAACCGTTGGAGGTAGGCGAGGTGGTAGCGGGCAGCAGAAAAGGTGAAAGCTTTGAACGGTTTGTGACACCGCTACAGGCGCAGGCTGCCTACGGTATCTTCCAGACTGAAAGTGGGCGGCTGAGCCTCTATCCCGACGAGGCCTCCTACGTCAAGGGCCAGACTGCCGAACGAGCGCCACTGGGCTTCCACGAATACGTTGAGCTGCCCGGCGACAACGCGGCACTGCGGGCCTTCTTGTGCCGCCCGGACGCTGATATGGACCTGTATATCACTGTCCAGCAGCAGCATACCGCGCTGGGAGTGGTGTCGGCACAGCCGCTATCTCTGGGAGAAGTAGTCAGCGGGCCACAGCTTTCGCTCCAGCAGCCGATTGCAATGTATGAGGTGACTGGCAGCCGACAGAATTCGTTCGCTGTAAGTATAGAGCCTACCAGCGGCTTCACGGTGGAGGCGAGACTCTGTCAGGTCCACCGGCGCGGCGCACAGGTCCTGGCCAGCAAACAAATATCCGGCGGTCAGTCGCAAACCCTGCGCTGTACCCTGCCTGATGAGGGGCCACTGGTCGTGGTGGTCACGCCCTATGCCGGCTCCGGCGAGTTTACTGTCAGTGCTGAACCTATTGCTGAAGAAGTTGTACCGCAATTGACGGTCAGCCCCTTCGTGGGCGTCAAGTTCGCGTTCTACGGCAAGGAACCAGTTGCCTTTACGCCTCATCTGGCGGCCGGGGGGATTAGTGGTGATAAGCTTGATGGCAGACTAGCCACTGCGGACTTGAGCCAGTATGACGTCATCATTCTGTTAACTAATGCCATCAAGTATGATGAAGCTGGCGAATTAAAGGCCAACGCCGAGAAGCTAAAGCAGTTTGTGTATGACGGAGGTGGCCTTGTGCTGTTCCAGCAAAATGGCTGGGATAAGTGGGATGATTCGATTCTGCCCTACGATATGGAATTGCTCACTTCAGCTCGTCGATACGAGCCGCCAGTTATGGATGAGCCGAATCTGCTCGGTGATTTTGCGCTCACTGAAATCGCTGGCGAGGAACGCACGGTGGGTTTCTACGCGATCAAGCTTGATGCAGCTACCAGCGAAGAGTGGCAGGTGCTGGCCTACAGTGGTGAATCTGACAATGAAGCGCTGGCCGCAGCCTGCCAGTATGGGGAAGGCAGTATAATAGTAAATCAGTTCGCCATCCTGGACCGTATCCGCGAGCCGGTGATGCGTAGTATGATGGTGGAGACGGTCCGCCATGTCGTGCCTGGTAACTAGCGATATCCTTGGGCACTGGTGATTGCAGGCCTGAAAACTAATCTCCAGAATAGTGGAAGACAACCGTCTTTATCTCGGTCATCTCTTCAATCGCGCAACGC
>JALGTD010000127.1 GCA_029821515.1 Candidatus Zipacnadia bacterium
AGGCTGACGCACAGATGACGATAGCAATCGCTGCTTCTGATTGTAAATCTCGCATAGTATAGCATCTGTCGCGCCACAAGGCAAGGCAGGTTATCGGGCAATATTTAGAGGTTGAGGCTTGACCACACCGTGGCCGCGGATCGGCCGCCAGTGCCCCTTCAGCCGCCGGCTCACCAGCATTAATTGTACCCAAACTTGACTCTTTTGGAGGATATATGATAGAATAGTAGTAGATTTTGGGATTGTCGCAGGAGTTTAACTAGTAAATGACTGGGCTATTCTGTATAGGAATACGGACGGGCGACTTGTTGTGGCGCTAATAGTTGCAGCACAGGTGACTGGTGCCTAATCGCAGTATTAGTCGCATATAGCGTGAGGGAGGAAGTTGCAATGCACAAACTACGGTCATTGTGCTGGTCGCTACTTGGTCACCTCGGTTTCGTCAGCTTCGTTGTTCTATCGTTGTCGCCGAGTGGTTTTGCGGCCCCTACGGTACGTATCACCAAGCCTCTGAGTGGCCAGATGGTTGCCGGGCAGACCTGGATTGAGGTTGCCTATCGCGCCGAGAGTACCAGTCCTATTCAGGCAGTTCAACTGTATGTAGACCATCAGCTAGCCCATCACTGGCGCCTGCCGGTGCCCAAGATAGAGGGTACGCAGTCATTCTCGTGGGATTTCTCCTTTGTCGGCGGCACTACCCACACTGTCACTGCCAAGGCTATTGACACTGAGGGGGGCGAAGGTGCTGCTGAGATCATTGTCCAGGTGCGCAGCATCAGCAGCGAGCAGCCCGACCAGATCCCGCCCGTTGTCAATGTCTACTATCCGGCGCAGGGCGCTGAGGTTGAGGGCGAGATTGAACTGAAGGCCAACGCCACTGACAACGTGGGCGTGAAGGCTGTTTTCTTCTATGTGGACGGCAAGCTTCATACTATGATTATGAATGCGCCGCCCTACGTAACAAGAGAATCGCGGCGATTCCGCAGAGATTACTGTGCTCGTTAAGAATCGCTCGCAGACCACTGCTGCGCTGGCAGGGACTGACGAGGTCCCCGTGGTGGCGATTGGGCCGATAGCCGATGGTGCAACACAGCCGCAGCCTGCAGCAGATGCGGGTGTTGTGGAGCAAACCTTTGGAGATTTGGCAACTGTGGCCCGGCCGGCTACGCCTGAGCCGACCGAGGTTGAACGGGCGCATGCGGCGGCTGTGCCGGAGAGTCCCCAGCAAGTAATCAGCGGCGCCCGCCTCGGGCAGCCCGCCAAAGCAGCAACAATGACGGCACCGGCCACCAGGATAAGCATATCTACAGGCACATTGGCCCCTGCCGTGGGTCCTGTGGGCCAAGCAACACTGGTCCGCTTGCCCTCGGCCACCATCGCCAAGGCTGCAGGGCAAGCTGTGCAGCCGGGCGGGACTGCCGAGTCAGTTGCTCAAGAATATGCCATGGTGCCAGGGCCACGCAGTACAGTGCCAGCGACATCCATTGTTAGCCCACCACCAGCGATGATTACGGTCGCTCAGTCGAGTAAGCCAGGCATGGGGCTGACAGCAGCCCCCAGGAGGTTGGCACTACTACCGGCTGGTGAATATGGTGCACCAGTGGGCAACCGAATGACGCTGCCGCCGGCCTCTATCTCACAACAGATCCGAGCTAGCGCGGTGACATCGGTCAAGCCGCCTCAGCCGCAGGAGACCGTCGAATACCAGGTGGCTATGCTGCCACGGCCAGAAGAAAGCAGCTTGCCGTATGCCAAACGGGTAAGCAAGCCGGCTACCGGCGTCTCGCTGCCCAAGGAGATTGGCGAGCTGCGTGACATCGCTGTGGTGTATGACGGCAAGATGCTCGATCTGCGAGCTGCACCCGAGATACACGCTGACATTTCGGTGGGGCCACTTCGTGAGATATTTGAGCAGACCGACGGGGTGTTGTACTGGTTTGCTCAGGAGAAGAAGGTCCGTGCGGTTAACGACAAGCTGGATATTAGCCTGCAGATCGGGAACTCCGTTGTTAAGGTCAACGACCAGGAGCAGCAATTGGTTCTGGCTCCATACATCAAGTGCGGTCGCACTATGGTGCCGCTGCAGTTTTTGGCTGATACTCTGGACGTAGCCATTCGCTACAATCCAGCCACGGGCCAACTGGTCATCAGCAGCACTGAGTTCTGAGTGCCTTCTGGACGCGGCCATCTCAGCACAGATTAAAGACAGCCCCTGCAAGCTACTTTGGGGCTGTCTTCGGTTATGCGACCGGGGAACGGCCCGGTGAAAGGACGGACAAGTAGATGTCCGATAGAGAATTGATGCTGTTTGGCACACAACGGCTCAACGACGAAGGCCACCTGGAGGTGGGCGGGTGCGATACCGTGGAGCTAGCTGATGAGTTCGGCACCCCGCTTTATGTTATGGACGAAGTGCATCTACGCCAGCAGTGCAAGCAGTATCGGCAAAGCTTTGCTGAACGGCTGACAGCAGCGACTATCTATTTCGCCAGTAAAGCACTAACCACCGCCGCTATCTGCCGAATCATCGACCAGGAGAGCCTTTCACTGGAGGTATCCAGTGCTGGTGAATTGTACACGGCTATCCAGGCGGGATTCCCCCCTGAGCGTATACTTCTCCACGGCAATTTCAAGCTGGACCGCGAGCTGGAGATGGCAATAGAGTTAGGCGTGGCTCGGGTGGCTGTTGATAGCCTGTCAGAATTGCGCCGACTCGCTGAGATGGCTCACAGCGCCGGCACGCAGGCCGATATCTGCCTGCGGGTGGTCCCCGGTATCAAGCCGCAGACGCATAGCTATATCCAAACTGGGCAGATTGACACCAAATTTGGCTTGAATATAGGCACGGGGGCGGCCGCTGAGGGGGTACGGGCGGCCACAGAGCTGGAAGGAGTAGTTCTGCGGGGGCTGCACTGCCACATTGGTTCCCAGATGTTCGAGTTGGATAGCTTTGCGCGCGCTGCTGACATTATGATTGAGTTTATGGCGCAGGTGCGCGATGAGCTTGGGGTAACTGTGGAAGAGCTGAATCTGGGAGGGGGTCTGGGCATAGCCTATACCTCGGAAGACGCTCCACCCAGCATCCCCGAGCTGGCTGATATTATTGCCGAAGCTGTCCAGCAGGCAACAGACAAGTACAATTATCCGATTCCTGAGGTTATATTGGAGCCGGGCCGCTCGATAGTAGGTACCGCTGGCCTTACTCTTTATACAGTTGGGCCAATCAAGGAGATTCCCGGCGTGCGCACCTATGTGGCGGTAGACGGCGGTCTCTCGGACAATCCCCGACCGGCCCTGTACGGCGCCCAGTACACGGCTGTGGTGGCCAATCGGGCCGACCAGCCCCGCACTATGCCGGTACGCCTGGCAGGGCGGCACTGCGAGAGTGATACGCTAATTGAGGAAGTAGCTCTGGCCCCAGTCCAGGAAGGGGATATCATTGCTGTATTCTCGACCGGTGCGTATCACTATTCAATGGCCTCAAACTACAATCGCTTTCCGCGACCGGCGATGGTATTGGTGCGAGACGGTCAGGCTGATGTTATTGTGCACCGCGAGAGCCTGGATGATCTGGTGCGCCAGGATGTTATACCCGAGCGGTTGCGATGAGCTGGCTGCTGCGGTAGCATTGGTGTGCGCATATGAATCAGGTGGCAGACAATCTGTCGGAACAGATGGAACGCAGGCTGGATGCCGATGGCCTCGCCCTGCTGCGAGAAGCGGGGAAGCTTGCCCAGGGTATGGGTGTCGAGCTGTATCTGGTGGGTGGGCCGGTGCGAGATTTGCTGCTGCAGCGGCCACAGCTTGACCTGGACCTGGTAGCGGTCGGCGACGGGGTAAGCTTCGCGCGAGTCTGGGCTGAAATGCTGAGTGCGACTATTAGCGTACACCAGACATTTTTGACTGCGACCGTGACGCTGCCTGATGGACGTCATATAGATGTTGCGACGGCGCGGCGCGAAAGCTACCAGCATCCCGGAGCACTGCCCACCGTTCAGCCGACATCTATTGAAGAGGATCTAACCAGGCGCGATTTTACTATCAATACCCTGGCTGTGGCGCTTAATCCGGAGAGATGGGGAGAGCTGCTTGATCCCTGGGAAGGCCAGCGTGACCTGCAGGCTGGCATTATCAGAGTGTTGCATGATGAGAGCTTTGTTGATGATCCGACGCGGCTGATTCGCGCGGTCGGCTTTGAGGTGCGCCTGGGCTTCTCCCTGGAGGAGCACACTTTAGGGCTGTTGCAGGCAGCGGTCGCCGAATCAGCGCTGGATCTGATCAGCGCCCAACGGCGTGCTGAGGTCCTGCTGCCACTGGTTGGAGAAGAACTGGGCGCGGATGTGCTGGTGCGGATGGGCGAGCTGGGGCTACTGGGGCCTATGCACTTGGGCAGCTCATTGAGCGGGGAGTTGCGCCGGAAACTGAGTGAAGTACCGGCGGTGCTGGAAGCTTTGGACGCGCCTGGAACCGGCCGGAGTGCGGCTCTGGCCCGTCTGGCTCTGGTGGCTCACGACGCCGGCACCGCCGCCGCTACGCTCATTGATTACTTGCAGTTGTCAGGCGAGGATGAAGTCAGTCTTACGCAGGCAATAGCAGTGCTGGCAAGCCCCCCGCCGCAGTTGACGGCCGCTACGGTCAGCGCTGCGGAATTGTATTTTGCACTGGAACATTATCACATTGTTACCGTCGTCGTCTTGAGCGTCAGCGGGCAGGCAGTGGCAGGCAAGCGCATCCAAGAGTACTGGCGAGAGCTGCGTCATATTGAGTCAGATACTACGGGCGACGATCTGCTGGCGGCGGGGGCCCAGCCCGGGCCTGCTTTTTCGCAAGCCTTGCGGGAGGCGCTGCGCCTAAAACTCAATGCCCCCAGTGCCTCACCCGAAGAGCAGTTGCGAGCGGCGCTGGAATACTTGAAGTCTGTGCAGCAGTAGGAACTGAGGACGATAATGCTAATTCAGCAGTTGCTCAGTGGCCATTTTGAGCCCGCCTTTATACTGGCCTGGCTGGTGGCAGTGACGATTGCGCTGACGGTTCACGAGTTTGCCCACGGTAAGGTGGCACAACTGTGCGGAGACCCTACCGCCTACGATATGGGGCGGGTCTCACTCAATCCGTTAGCTCATTACGATCCCATCGGCACGACTATGATTGTCCTGTTCGGTTTCGGCTGGGGCAAGCCAGTGCCGATAAATCCGACCAACTTCGGCCATCCCCGCCGGGATGAGGCATTGGTTTCAGTGGCCGGTCCGGGGTCAAACATCGTTACGGCCGCGCTGTTCGCAATACCGCTGCGCTTCGGGTTTGCCGGGGAGTACGGGCAGGTACTGCAGTTGGTTGTGCTGATCAATCTGTTTTTGGCTTTCTTTAATCTCATTCCCGTGTTCCCCCTGGACGGTTCACATATTCTCCAGGCTATCCTGCCCTATGAGAAGGCCCGGATTTATAGCGGCTTTATGCAGCGTTACGGCATGCTATTTTTGGTACTGATCATCGTAACGCCGGTCGTTGACTTATTGGTTGTAATTCCATCTCAATTGCTATATTATCTACTTACTGCTGGTGTTTTTCCGTTCTTCTGAGAGATTGCTTCAATAAGATACGGAGGTCAAGTTGTGGCTAAAAAAGGCCGTATTCTCAGTGGGCATCGCCCCACCGGGCAATTGCATTTGGGGCATTTGGAGGGGACTCTGCGCACCTGGGCCAGTCTGCAGGACGATTATGAGTGTTTCTTTGAGATCGCCGACTGGCATGCGCTGACCACTGACTTTGAAGCAACTGGAGCGCTGCGCGAGAATATAGAGCAGGTGGCCATTGATTGGCTGGCCGCGGGGCTGGATCCCGAGCGCAGCGTGCTATTTGTCCAGTCTGATGTCAAAGAGCATGCCGAGTTACACCTGCTGCTGTCAATGGTCACGCCGGTCTCGTGGCTGGAGCGCTGTCCGACATATAAGGAACAGAGAGATCAGATCGGCGAAGAGAAGACCATATCATAATCTATAAGGCTGATACCGTGCCCATCGGCAAGGATCAGTCGCCACACCTGGAACTTACCCGCGAGATCGTGCGGCGCTTTAACAACTTCTACGGTGACGTCTTTCCTGAGCCGCAGGCAATGTTCAGCGAGTTTGCCCTGGTGCCGGGCACTGATGGGCGAAAGATGAGCAAATCCTACGGGAATACCATAGATCTGGCTGACGAGCCTGAAGAAATTGAGCAGAAGATTCGCAAGATGTTCACCGATCCCACTAAGGTATATCGGGGCGACCCGGGTCATCCCGACAAGTGTCCGGTGTTCGTCTTTCAGGATATGTATAACAAGGAGCGCACCGAATCGATAAAAGAGGCCTGCGAAGCTGGTGAGTTGGGCTGTGTGGATTGCAAGGCGGAGGTCACTGAAAAGTTGCTGGCGGCGCTGGCTCCGGTGATGGAGCGGCGCCGCGAGTTAGAAGCTGACCGGGGTTTGGTACGGGATGTGCTGGCTAGTGGGGCACAGCAGGCCCGGCAGGTGGCTGCGGCGACGATGGAGGAAGTTCGTGCGGCGATGAAGCTATGACCGGGCCGAGACGCCGAATCGGTGAGGTGATATTCAGTGGCAGTTCGCAAGGCTGTAGTTTTATGTGCTGGTGAAGGTACGCGTCTGCGCCCGTTGAGCTTCTCGGTGCCCAAGCACCTGATGAGCGTGGCCGGCCAGCCCCTGCTGGGATGGATACTGGAGGCGCTCAGCGAAGCCGGCATCGAGCAGGTCGGCATAATAACACCACCGCACGAAGAGGCTATCCGCGAGTTCGTAGCAAATGGGGCAGCCTGGGGAATGAGCGCCACCTATCTGGTTCAGCCCGAACCGCTGGGGCTGGGCCATGCCGTCAAGTGCGCCCGCGACTTCCTGGGCAACGATGCCTTTCTGATGTACCTGGGCGATAATGCTCTGGAGCAGCCGCTGGGTGAGTTTATTGGCGAGTTTGAGCGAAGCGAAGCTGATGCTACAGTACTGGTCAAGCAGGTGGACGACCCCCGCCAGTATGGTGTGGTGGAGATGCGCGACGGCCAGGTAGCTGGACTGGTGGAGAAGCCGCCCAATCCTCCCAGTAACCTGGCTATTGTCGGTGTTTACGTTTTTCAGCCGTCGATCCTGGAGGCGATTGATCGCATCACCCCTTCGGCTCGCGGCGAGTATGAGATCACCGATGCTATCCAGCAATTGCTGAACGACGGTGGCAAGGTAATGGCCCACGAATTGACCGGATTCTGGGAAGATGCCGCTGCGCCCCTGGATCTGCTGCGCATCAACCGTTTCTACTTGGATAGGCTTGATCTGGCCGTCCACGGTGTAATAAATGAGGCCAGCAGCACCGAGGGCGCGATAGGCATAGGTGTGGGTACCCAGGTGACCAGCTGTGCGTTGTCGGGACCCTGCCTGGTAGGGAAGGACTCAGTCCTGGCCAACAGTGACATTGGGCCCAACGTGTCAATTGGTGATAACTGCCGGGTTATTGATGCAAAATTGCGCAATTGTAT
>JALGTD010000128.1 GCA_029821515.1 Candidatus Zipacnadia bacterium
CAATGTTAGGTCGGTGCCGTTCGATGATCAGGATGGCAAGCACGATGCCTAGTACCAAATAATAGCGAGAATCAGTGTACAATGCAAAGAACAAGGGCCCGCCTGCCGCCGCCAAGATTGAACCCAGTGAGATGTACCGACTAACGGCTACTGCAACTATCCACACTGCCAGGGCCAACCCTCCCACCCGCCAATCTATGGCCAGCAGCACCCCCAGGCTGGTGGAAACCCCTCGCCCGCCGGCCAACCTCAGATAAGGAGAGAAACAGTGACCGAGCACGACCGCCACCGCTACAAGGCTTAGCCACAACTCCATCTGCCCGATTGTTGCCATACTTGCCAGCACCGGTCGCGACCACACCACTGGCAGAAGCCCTTTGGCTACATCAGTCAGCCAGACGGCTATCCCCGCCTTCATGCCGAGAGTTCTAAACACATTGCTGGCCCCGATGTTCCCGCTGCCATACTGGCGGATGTCTACCCCACGGCTTTGACTGACCAGCACTCCAATGGGAATGCCGCCGACCAGATAGGCAACCACCACCAATGCGATTGGGAGTGCAATTTCAAGCATCTGAGGTTAACTCCCTCGCTGTTGCGGACTGCTGCGCACAAACAGCTTGATGGGAGTGCCCATCAAGCCAAAGGCTTCGCGCAGTTGGTTGACCAGGTAGCGCTCATAAGAAAAGTGCATCAGTTCACGGTCGTTAACCCGCAGGACAAAGGTTGGTGGCCGGGTGGCGACCTGCTCGATGTCGCGTATGCGTAGGCGGTGCTTGCGGGCAGGAGGCTGGTGAGCTGTCAGCGCCTTGTGCAGGGCCTCATTGAGCCTGACCGGGTCAATCTGGCGGGCGTACTGCTGAGCAGCTTGCTGGGCGGTGGGGAGAATCTCGACAAGCCCCTCCCCGGTGACTGCCGAGGTGAAGAGCAGCTCGGCAAAGTCAGCAAACCGCAGCTTGCTGTCGACGATATGAGAGAAATCCGTCCTCAGTGTCTCCTCAATTTCCACCATATCCTCGCCACCATCGTTTTGGCTGCGGGCAAAGTCCTGCACCAGATCCCACTTGTGAGCCAGCAACACCAAGCCGCGACCCGCCTCCATCACTTCACCGATAATATGAGCGTCCTGACTGGTGATGCCTTCCAGGGCATCAATGACCACTACCCCCACATCAGCGCGCTGCAGGGCGCGCAGGGCCCGCAGGCTGCTGTAGTATTCCAGGCCCCGGCTCCGCTTGCCACGGCGTCGCAGTCCGGCGGTGTCAACCAGACGATAGGGCTCGTCCGCAAATTCGACGGTTATGTCTACCGCATCGCGGGTGGTACCCGGCTCCTCGCTGACTATGACTCGCTCTTCGCCCAGCAGAGCGTTGACGATAGCGGATTTGCCCGCGTTAGGTCGCCCTACCAGGGCTACGGCGACCTCCCCAACTATGGGCTCGGGCTCAGCTTCCGGTGCGGGGAGGTCATCGAGAGTGGCGTCAATGACCTCGCCCAGGCCGTCACCGTACAGTGCCGATAGCTGCAGGGCCATACCAAACCCCAGCTCAGCAAATTCGCTTGCCTCCAGCTTGGGGCTTTCCATCTTATTGGCGATCAGGATGACGGGCTTGCCCGAGCGGCGCACCACATCGGCTACCTCCCAATCCAGCGAAACCAACCCTTCGCGGGCGTCCACCATAAACAGCAGCAAGTCGGCTTCCTGCAGGGCGACAGCCGCTTGCTCCTTTACTTTAGTCATAAATTGGTCGCTCTCGGCTCCGGCCAGCCCGCCGGTATCCACCAGGACAATGTCGCGGCCGTCTAAGTCAATCTCCGCATACAACCGATCCCGCGTCACGCCAGGAATCGCATCTACCACGGCCAGTCTTTCTCCGACCAGGCGGTTGAACAGGGTTGATTTTCCCACATTGGTGCGCCCAACTATCACCACAAATGGAGCAGCCACCCGCTACTCCCCCTCATTGAGGCGCGGATGATTGGCCAGCCACTGTTCTACTGCTTCTTGATTGGCCCACTTGCCAAGCTGTGGTACCAGCTTGCGCACTACCTCCGGTTGGCGGGCGATGGCGTGGGCCTGGTCAAGCGCCAGCAGCATGGTGCTCACTGGCAGCTTGCCATCCTGAGCCATTGTCACTACCGCGTCGCCGGCCTGGTCTATCTCGGGATGAAAGGTCAGCGTCTGACACAATTCCCAGAGAGCTTCCTGATATTCTCCCGCCTGGCTGAGCAGGTCAGCTCTCATCAGTTTGGCCTGGGGATTTGCGGGATTGTCAACCAGCACTTTCCCCAACTCGTTGATGGCTTGCTCTCGTTCGCCGCCCGCCGCCAGAGCTGTTGCCCTGAAAATGCGCAGGTTGGGGTTCTGGAAAGCCTGTGCGGGAAGCCGGTTGAGTTGAGTCAGGGCGTCGGCCTTTCTCTCCTGCAGCCACAGAGCATAGGCCAGCGCCGCCCGCAGGGCCGAATTGTCCGGGTCAGCCAGCACCTCCGCCGCAAAATAAGCCTCGGCCTCGATTGGACGCCCCGCCTGCTTCCACAGCTCCACCTTGGCCATCTCGTAGTCACTACTGTGGGGCTGGCTGCTCAGCAGTTTGGCCAGAGCTTGCTGGTGAGCCTGATTCAGCGGCAGGGACCTTCCCTGCATCTCGACAATCAGCTCCAGTGCTTTGCTGTCCTGCACGACGCGGGCCAGATAGTCATTCGCCAGGGCTAAGGCGTCATCAGGGTGCTCCGGGAGAAGCAGAAGAGCGGCTTCTGCCAGGACATTACCGTACTTGGCCGAGTGGGCTGCTCGCTTGTAGCAGTGGGCAGCCTGTTGGAGCTGATTGTTGCTGGCTAACCCGCGGGCAACTTCCAGAGCCAGAAGCGCCGAATCAGGATAGGCATCTGACAATGCCGTCAATTCGGACACTGCGTGCTCGGAACCGCCAGTCTGCTCATAGATGTAACCCAGATAGTGAACGATCAGGTGAATAATCCGCTGATCGGGCTGGGCAGCACCCAGTGTGTCGGCCAGCACACTGGTCAGAAAATCACGCGCCAGCGGCAGGCGCTTGATTGACTCTGTACATTGGATCAGAGCTTCGTATGCCGGGATTGCCGTCGGTTGGGCAGCTATCGCCTTGCGCAGGTAGGGGAGGGCCTGTTTGCAGTTGTCCTGTTGCTGTAGCACTCGGCCCATCAAGTAGTTGCCCTGCCCGTGCCCTGGCTGCTTCTTTAGAATGTCGTTGACAATTGCTGTTGTCTGCTCCAGGTTGCCGACTTGTAAGTAATATTCGGCCAGCAACGCCCTGGCCTCCAGACTTTCAGGGCTTTTAGCAATCAGCGCCTCAATGCGGCTCTTGGTCATCTGTTCGGGACTGAGCTCTGGGGAGAGTTCCGCCGAATCCAACTCAGCCTCAGGAACGTTTAGGCGATACAGGTATGCTTGGTAGCCCTGGTTGCCGGTCTGCTCGGCAAGCTGCATCAGCTTGAGGTGAGCGACCTCGGTCAGTTCTTCGTCACCGCTGCGACTGGCAATCTGGTTGAATTGATACATCGCCGGCCCAGGTTGTCTGGCGCTGGCAAGCTGGTCTGCCAGCATCATTCGAGCATCCCAGTCAGCAGGCTTTATGGCGACCAGTCGGCGCAGCCACGGCAGAGTCTGTTCGCTGCGGCCCAGCTCTTGGCTCACCTGGATAGCCGCCTGGAGCGCCGGCAGATAATCTCGGTGGGCGGCCAGCGCTTGCTGATAAGATTCCAGAGCCTGGCTGAGTTGGTGTCGTCCGACATACATGTCGCCGAGCATCGTGGCCAGCTCCGGTTGCTCCGGGCTGGCCTTCAGTCCCTCTTGCAGCACCTCAAAAGCTTTGTCACCCTGGCTGGTTCTCAGGTAACATCGTGCCAGAGTTGCAATAAACACCGGATTTCTTGGTTGGGCTTCGTGAAGAAGTTCCAGATGGGGCAGCGCTTGCTCCCAGCGGCCTTCGGCCAGGTATTCTTCCACGAGTTGTGCACGGGAGGCCAGCGCCTGCTGCCGGGGCAGATGCGCCAGCAGCGCCTCCTGAGCTTGCTGCTTTTCCCACGTAAGGCCCAGTCCGTCATATATCTTGATCTGAGCTTGCAGGAGCTGTTCGCTGTCGGGATGTTTGGCAACCAACTCCTCGGCCAGGGGTTGAGCGGACAGAAACTGGCCCGACTCGACATACAGATTGAGCAACTCCAGCTTGATCTGCTCGTCGTCGGGTTTCAGTTCCCGGGCCTGAAGCAGGTGCTGCGTGGCCTGGGTGAACTGCCCGGTCAGGATCAACGCTCTGCCCAGATAGAGGTGAGCCAACGGGTTTTTTGGGGCAAGGGCGGTTGCTTTCTGCAAGGAACCGATAGCCTTTTCGGGTTGGCCCATCTCCAGGTAGGTGCGGCCCAGTTGGATGGCTACTTCACTGTCGTCGGGCGTAAGGTGCAGAAGATCAGCGAACACCGCGGCGGCCTGTGACCACTTCTTCTGGGCGGTATAGGCCAGGCCCAGGCCCCGTCGCGAATCAATATCACCCGGGTCGAGCTTCAGTGCCTCGTAGTAATAGTTGACAGCCTGCTGGGGCTTACCGGCCTGGTAGCAGATGAATCCTAAATTGTAGTAGGCCGATTGCAGCCGAGGGTCAAGTTGTATGGCCTTCTTGATGCTGGCGATGGCCATGTCATAATTCCCTTGCTCGGCTTGCTTTATGCCGACATCCAGCCAGTCCTGAGCCTGTTGCCCCGGCTCTTCCGGCAACAGATCCAAACACCAGCCCGCCGCCGCCGTGACAAGCAATACAACAACTACTGCAATATATCTGTCAGTCCTGCAAATCATCGGCTTGACCAATCACTCCGGTTGCGCATAGACTTCATCGGGGTCAAAGACCTTTTCGGCAATCACTTCCCACCTGCCCTCGTGCAGCTCGCGAAAGAAGCAACTGCGATAGCCCAGGTGGCAGGCTGCTATGTGCTGCTCGACTCCGATTAGCAGTGTATCCCCATCGCAGTCCAGTCGGATCCATTTGACCTGCTGGATGTGGCCGGAGCTTTCGCCCTTGCGCCACAACTGCTGGCGCGAGCGACTCCAGAAAGTGCTTCGCCCCGTCTCCACGGTCTCCTGCAGCGCTTGGCGGTTCATATAACCGACCATCAGCACTTCGTTGGT
>JALGTD010000129.1 GCA_029821515.1 Candidatus Zipacnadia bacterium
CCAGGGACTGCCTGGCTCGATGTATAGTGTCTTTGTGCTCAGATCGTCCAGCCACTTGCGCACTGTCTTAACAGTAAACTCCGAACCGTTATCCGAACGGATATAGTCAGGGATTCGCCGTTGTATGAACAACGGGGTGAGTTGGTCTAAGACATCTTCACTGGTGAGGCGCCGAGCTACCTTGATAGCCAGACATTCGCGACTGTATTCATCGATGATCGTCAACAGACAAGCCATGGCGCTCGGCGAGAAGCTCTACCACATGACGCACCGGTCGCTGCCAACCGCGCTCCCGGGCACCGTAGCCGATCTGGATGATACAGGCCGGGCAGGCAGTCGCCACTATTTCGGCCCCGGTCTCAGCAATGTGGTCCAGCTTGCGGGCGAGGACCTGTTGCGACATCTCTGGATGGCTGATGTTATAGGAACCCGCTCCTCCACAGCACCAGTTGGACTCGGTCAACTCGATAAGTTCAAAGCCACCCACATCAACCAGGAGTTTGCGTGGTTGCTCAGTTACTTCCTGCTCGCGCCCCAGGTGACAGGGATCGTGGTAGGTAACCGTTGTCCCCTTGCTCATGGGCTTAGGCAAAGATAGCTCGGCAAGTAGCTCAGTGATGTCGCGGGTGCGCTCGGTCAGCGCCTTTGCACGCTGGTCCTCGGGCAGCAGCTCTGCATAGTGCTTGAGGAAGCCACTGCAACTGCCACACTCGGTCACCAGCAGATCAAAGTCCAGGCTCGTCATCAGGTCCAGATTCTGGCGGGCCAGTTGCCGGGCTGCTTCGGTGTCACCGTATGACCACGGAGGTAGGCCGCAGCAGTTGTTGGGAGCTACTGTCACCTGGCATCCTGCTTTTTGCAGCAGCTTGATGCCAGCCTCGCCGGTCTGGGGTAACTGGAAGTTGGTGCCGCAGCCGATGAAGTAGAGCACCTTTGGTCCGGTTGCTTGCTCGGGCTCGAGGCGCAAAAGTTTGACATCTGTATTCTTCGGGCTGGTGAAGCCGAGGCGAGGCAGCCGGTCCCGCAGAAAGGCTCCGGGCATCGTTGCAACCAATCCTTCGGCAACATCCAGGGTGGGGCTTAGCCAGCGCAGCAAGCCTAATCGGCGGGCTACGCTGGATAGGCCGGTGCGCTTGCCCAGCGACGTCAAGCGGACCAGGGGAGTGAGACGCCCCGGATTGGGCAGCAGCTTACGAAAGATGTAACGCTGGATCGCGGGCTGGCCGTACTGGGCATGGTAGGCCTGGCGGGCCCGGACCATTAGTTCCTTGGTCTGGACACTGCCAAGGCAATCAACTGTGCATGCCCCGCACAGCAGGCACTCAAAGAAGGGCTCTATCATCGGGCGGCTCAGATCACTGTCGCCGTCCATTACCGCCCGCAGAGTCCGGATTCGCCCCCGGGCCACCGACGGCTCGCGCCGCACTACGCGGTAGACGGGACAGCTTTGCATGCAATAGCCGCACTTGTTGCATCTGCTAAGTTCGGCCTCAATGAATTCGCTATCGCTAATCATGGGATATGCTGCTATCTTCCAGTCCTAACACGTCAGGCAATATATTGTGCGGATCGAGGGCATACTTCAGCCGGCGACAAATCTCCCGCGAAATTCCCTGCGGTGATGTAGCGAGTCCTTGGGGCGTTGGAGCCAGCCAGCCAGTTGTCCCTCCGTACTTCTCAGCCAGAGCCTGGGCCTGGCTCTGGTAGTTGCGCAACTCCTGCTTGCTACTCACCGCGCAGTGGACCAGTCCCAGCCCGGGCGCAGCGCGCAACGCCCCTGCACTGTCCAATGCGTTCAGCTCGGCTGTGAGTGTTGTAGTAGCGCTTAGTTGACAGGAGGCCTTCAGTATTGCTGTGCCTGCGGGCTGTGCCACAAGATTGGTCACGTCCGACCACAGGGTCAGATAATCTCTATCAAGCTCGCGCCAATCGCCCAGGTCGTGCTCTGCGGCCATCGCTGCCAGTCGCCCGGTCATCTGCTCAACATCCTCAGTAAATCCCTCCAGCCCAACAAGCAACGACCAGTGCCTGTTTGGTTCTCTGAAAGTCTCACCGGCGAGTGGATTTAGTAGCTCAACTGCCGCCGGCCGCAGGGGCGAAGCGACCAGCTCAGCAAGCAGTGGGGTAGCCGCCATTGGATCCTCCACCGACAGCGCCATAGTGCGCAGCGCTTCGGGGCGCGGCAAGGTACGCAGTGTTACCTCCAGTATTACCCCCAGGCTGTCGCGCGACCCAATGAACAACTTCTCTACCGCATAGCCCGCCACGTTCTTCATACACGAACTGCCAAAACTGACCACTTCCTCGCCGGGCAGGACCGCTTTGATGCGCGTGACCAGGTCGCGCGGCCCGCCATAAAGCAGGCGGTGGGGCCCCGACTCGTTGGCGGCCAATATGCCCCCCACAGTAGCCCACTGAGCAAAGCGGGGACGCAGGGCCAGCATCTGCCCATGGTCGGCCACTGCCTCTTCAATCTGAGGCAGCGTGACACCGCCCTGGACGGTAATGGTCAGGTTTTCGTAGTCGTAGGCGAGGATGTGATTCAGGCACTTGGTACTGATGACCGCTACGTCAGCACCAGATGGGCCCAGCTTGGTCCCGGCTCCTCGGACAACGACCCGCTGCCGCTCGCGGTGAGCGAGGGCAAGTATGTTCTGGACTGCCGCTTCGTCAATCGGCTCAAACCAGCCATGCTCGTTGCGCGCCGCAACCTGGGAGCCCACCTGCGAGAAACTCCCCTCCGGCAGCAGAAGCGGTTCGGATTCGGCGATTTCGTCCCGATCTGGCAGGACTTTGTCGGGATTGCAGAGCAGATCAGGGTCAAATGCTTCTTTGATTTGCCACATCAGACGCAACTCTGCTGGTCCGAACATCAACGGCATATACTTGCGCTTGGCGCAGCCAATGCCGTGCTCGCCGGTGAGCACACCACCGTGGGCGACAGCAAGCCGCGTTATCTCCTCATCAATGGCTACCACGCGTCTGGCCTGGTCCTCATCGCGGGGATCGTAAACCACCAGGGGATGCAGATTGCCGTCGCCAGCGTGGAAAACATTGGCAATTGGGATGCCCCACTTCTGGCCAATCGCCAGGACCTCGGCCAATACCTCGGGCAGGGCGGTGCGAGGAACGGAGATATCCGTGCAAATCTTGCTGGGAGCGATATTCACCACCGCGCCAAAGGCACCTTTGCGGCCCTTCCAGAGTAGCGCCCGCTGTTCTTCGTTCTGAGCCACCTGGAAATCGCGCACCTCGCTGCGCTGACAGGCCTGCTTGATCTGCTCGATCTGGCGGTCCATACTGGCGGGCAGGCCATCCAACTCAATCAAGAGTACCGCCGCTGCGTCCAGCGGGTAGCCGGCCTGCAGGCCCTCCTCCACCGCTCTGATCATTGCGTTGTCCATCATCTCCAGGGTAGCGGGTATTATGCCGTCAGCTATGATATCGGATACCGCCTGACTGGCCGTGCCCAGTGAATCGAATATGGCCAGCATGGTGAGTACGGTTTCCGGCATCGGCATAATGCGGCAGGTGATTTCGGTAACGAGGCCAAGTGTTCCCTCGCCGCCTACGATTATGCCCATCAGGTCGTAACCGGGCCAGTCCAGAGACTTGCCGCCGATGCGCATACGCCGCCCGTCGGGCAAGACCATCTCAACACCGATAATATGATTGGCGGTAACGCCGTACTTGAGGCAATGCGGCCCACCCGAGTTTTCACCTACGTTGCCGCCGAGGGTACAGACGCATTGGCTGGCCGGGTCAGGCGCATAGAAGTAACCACCGGTGGCCAGCGTGTCTTGCAGGTCCAAATTTATGACACCGGGTTGCACCACAGCGCGGTGGTTTTCGTAATCGAGTTCGAGAATGCGATCCATGCGGGTGAAAGCAACCACGACCCCACCACGCACCGGAACGGGGCCTCCGCTGAGGCTGGTGGCGGCGCCGCGGGGCACCACAGCCACGCCCGCGGCATAACAAGCTCTGGCCACAGCGGCCACCTGCTCAGTAGTCTCGGGGAGCACCACCAGTTGCGGTGTGCCCTCATACAGCGTGCCATCGTACCCGTACAGAGAAAGCTGCAAAGGATCATCCAGCACTCCGTCTGCGGGCATTACGTCGCGCAACTGGCTGGCAAGTTCTGATGTCACTTGGACTCTCCTAGTCCAGAATCGCGTTGAGTGCTCCCAGCAGCATAAGTACGTTGTTGGGTGTGGAACTTGTGCCCATCAGGCCAACGCGCCAGACCTTGCCCTTCAGGTCTCCCAGACCGCCGCCAATCTCAATGTCATATTCGTTCAGCAGGCGCTGGCGAACCGTCACGTCGTCCACACCTTCGGGAATGCGGACGGCATTCAGGCTCCACAGCCGATACTTGGGGTCGGCGAGCATTTCCACGCCCATCTCGGCCAGGCCGGCCACCAGTAGCTCGTGGTTGGCCCGGTGCCGGGCCCAGCGTGCTTCCAGACCCTCGGTAAGGATTAGCCGCAGGCCTTCGTGGAAGCCATAAAGCGCATTGACCGGGGCAGTATGATGGTAGGTACGCTCCTCGCCCCAGTATTTGTGCACCATACTCATATCCAGGTACCAGTTAGCGACTTTGGTCTTGCGGCTTTCGAGGGCTGCTACTGCCGCCGGCGCAAATGAGATAGGGGCCAGCCCCGGGGGAATGCTGAGACACTTCTGGGTACCCGAGTAACAGGCGTCAATGCCCCATTCGTCCACTTTGACGGGATGACCACCCAAGGACGTTACGCAGTCCACGACCAGTAGCGCCCCAGCCTCGTGGGTCATACGGGATATTTCCTCCAGGGGCTGTAGTACGCCCGTGGAGGTCTCCGCGTGGACGATTGCTACCAGCTTAGTCGGCCCGTTCGCGAGGGCCTGGCGAACATCGTCGGGGTCGATGGGTTGGCCCCACGGCGCCGCCACGGTTGCCACCTCGGCCCCGTAGCGCCCACAGACGTCGGCCATCCGGCCGCCGAACACGCCGTTGACGCATACGACGCACCGGTCGCCAGGCTCGATCAGATTGCACAGGGCCGCTTCCATGCCGGCACTGCCGGTGCCGGAGACCGGGATGGTCAACTCATTGTCAGTCAGCATTACCTCGCGCAGCAGCGCGGGGCGAAATCGAGTGAGCCCGACATCATTTGACCTCCTGAGGCGTTGCATCGAAATCATCTTTGCTCAGTATGTTCACTGTACTGGAAAGGCATTCCTTCCCGTGCGAACTAATTGCTGGCAAAATCTAGAAGGGGAATATTTGCAGCACGACGAAGCACTATAGCCAGCAACAGCGTACCCGTCTCTCTGTCAGCCGATAGTGAAGCGAGGCTGGCCCCCTGGTCCGACGTCAAGGCACGTGATAACGAATGTCGCAAGACTTTTCTGAAATAGAAGACTTCATTGTACGGGAGGATCTCTCTGAGGTCGATCCAGACACCGAACTGATCATCAACTTCGAAGAGGAGAGGCAAGCGCGGCGTCTCATCCTGATCCCCTCAGAGAGCCTGGCCCCGCTGGCGGTCCGCCAAGCACTCGGCTCAGTCTTCAACAATGTCTATGCCGAGGGCTATCCGCCTGTGCAGATGACGCGAGAAGAGGTCAATCAGATTCTCGACCATGGGTGGCAACTGGAGCGGTATCGGCGCTATGGTGATCGGCGGTTTTACAAGGGCACTGAATACGTAGATTTCATTGAATGCCTCGCGCAGCGGCGGTGTGCCCAGTGCTTCGCCACGCCGGGGATCCCGGCCGACCAGATTTTCGTCAACGTCCAACCCCTTTCCGGCACGGCTGCCAATAATGTGGCCTACGAGGCGCTTGTTGAACCGGGTGCAACGGTCATGGGTATGGCGCTTGCCGAAGGCGGACATCTGACCCACGGCAGCGAGTTTAACCGTTCGGGTAAGCGTTACCGCATAGTCTCGTATGGGGTCAACCACGTAACGGGTAGGCTGGACTACGACGAAATTATGAACCTGGCGCTGGAGCATCGGCCAAAGATGATGATCGCGGGCTATACCTCCTATACGTGGGCCCCTGATTGGGCCAAGTTTCGTGAGATTTGCGAGGCCGTAGGCGATTGCATTCTTCTGGCCGACATCGCACATCCGGCTGGACTGGTGGTGGCCGGCGAATACCCAAGTCCGCTGGGGTACGCTGATGTCATTACCTTCACTACGCACAAGACGCTCTGCGGGCCCCGCGGTGCGGTCATTATGACGACAGACGAGGCTATGGCGTCGGTCATTGACAAGACAGTTTTTCCAGGTGAACAGGGCGGGCCCCATGTCAACAAGTTTGCCGCAATGGCGGTCGCGTTCAAGATTGCCCAGACTGACAGGTTTATCAAGCTGCAGCGGCAGATCGTCGCTAACGCACGACACCTGGCGAAAGCGCTCGAAGAGCGCGGAATCAGCCTGGCCTACGGAGGTACGGACACACACTTTTGTATGGCTGACCTGCGCTCCTTCACCGGTACGACTGGTTTTTCTCTGAAGGGCGAGATGGCCGCGCGCATTCTTGATTTGTGCGGCATCGTCGTCAACAAGAATACTATCCCCGGCGATGAGACTGCTGCCGAGGCGAGCGGCGTACGCTTGGGGACGCCGTGGATTACACAGCGAGGATTCAAAGAGCCGCATATCGAGCGACTGGCTGACATCCTGGCGGAGGTACTGCAGAGCATTCAGCCGTTCTCGTATGTCGGGACCACGGGAATACTGCCGCGCGGAAAGATTGACTTTGCAAGCCTCGAACGGCTGAAGGCGAAGACCAAAGAACTCATCGAGGCGACGATGTCTGGCGAGTCGCCAGCCAGGCGAGACTATCTGCATGGGCACTTAACAGAAGCGAAAGACCTGGGTGCCAAGGGTAGGCGCGATCTTTCGTCCGAAGTCTGCGCTGCGATGGACGTCCACCCGCTGTTCAATTGTGGTGATATTGGTCTGCTGGCGATACGCGGTGAACGTGCTGGCGCATTCCTGCAGGACGTTGTTACCGGCGATATTTCGCCATTAGACAACGGCGGGAGCCTGCACACATTTCTACTGGACGAGAACGGAGCGCTAATCGACGACGTTGTGGTAATAAACGCATCTCAGGAGAAAGAACTACGCTATCGAATAGTAACGCACGCATATGCACATGACAGAGTGGCCGCTTGGCTACGCGGTCACTCCCAGGGGTACATCATCTTCGACAAAGACGATATTTACCGCAAAATTGAGGGGCCAGTAGTCATTGATGACCTGGCCGACAAATCGGGCGATCCTGAGGACCATGTCAGTTCCGATGCGTTACAGGTTACGATAGATGAAGCGCAGATTGAAGACCGTCG
>JALGTD010000130.1 GCA_029821515.1 Candidatus Zipacnadia bacterium
GGTGCGACCTGAGGGAGGCCATGCAAGACGAGCCGCAGCTCGTCTTGAGTAAAATTGATCTCATCGCCGGCGAAGAAGCGTGCCTCGCGTACCTGGTTGCGCAGCCCGCCAATGACCAGTTCACTGCCGGGCCAGTTGCAGCAATGAAAATAGAGTGTGTTGCCCAAACGGGTGAAGGCACCAATAGTCTGCCACTCATGCACCATCGGATCGGTCGCGTCATAGATGGTAGGGCCATACTTGCGCAGCCATTGGCCGACCTGGTGAAATGCACCGACGCACTCATAGGGCACCGTGCCGTCGGGCATGGGGCCAATGTTCAAGAGGAGGTTTCCGGAGCCTGCAGCTACCTGGCGCAGCATTTGCACAACGTTCCAGGCGCTCTTCCAGTTCTGGTCAATAGGCGTGTAACCCCAACTATCGTTCATAGTCATGCAGGCTTCCCACATTCGCCCCTCGGGTTCGGCTGTAATGTGCTGCTCTGGTGTGCCGAAGTCTTCAGGTAGGTGAGAACGGTTGTTGATGATGATGTTGGGCTGCAACTCACGCACCATAGCGTTGAGCTCGGCCGATTCCCAACCTTCAGCATCCAGCGGTGCTGCGCCGTCGTACCACATCATGTCTATCGTCCCATAGTTGGTGCACAATTCTCGCACTAAGCCGAAGGTGTAGTCCACGAAGCGGCGACGGCAGGCTTCGTCGGTAGCGCAGCAACGCCAGTCGGGATGATGCCAGTCGCCCAGGGAATAGTAGAATCCGACGCGCATACCCTCGGCGCGGGCGGCCTCGACATATTCAGCGACCAGGTCGCGACCAGGACCACGTTTAACCGCATTGTAGTCAGTAAGCTGCGAGTCAAACAGGCAAAAGCCCTCGTGGTGCTTGGTGGTCATCACCATATAGTGCATGCCTGTTGCCTTGGCCAATCTTGCCCACTCGCGGGCGGCGTTGGGCTTGGGCTTCCAGGTGTCCGCCATCCTCTCGTACTCTTCCACGGGTATGCGCTCCCGATTCATTACCCACTCGTGCCGGCCAAGCTGGGCATACAGACCCCAGTGAATGAACATGCCAAAGCGTGCCTGGCGGAACCATGCTAACCGACGTTGGCGATCATGTTCTTCGGCGTTCGCTTGCACCGAGCTCATCTTCGGTGGCCTCCTTGAACTAGCTATTTGTTATACGAGTTCCCTGGGTATGTCTACTTCACCTTACCAGCCAGTTTTACCTTTGCCCCATCGGAGATTTGCGGCAGCTCGTCTACTTTGTTTCGTGGTAGCAGTCCCACGATCTGTATGCGTCGGCAGCGTTCGTATCCTTGTACCCCGCCAGCCGATATAGCCCGACTGGCCGAGCAACACCACCTGGTCGTGCCGAATGTTGTGCCCGGCGCGCGTATCAGTCAGCGCTATGCCCTAACGACCAAACTTGCGCCCCTCGACCGTCAGTCATCCGGTTGCTGTTGCCATAGGTCATCGGCTGCCGCCAGTGCCGCCGAATATACCGCCTTCATCGGCACACCGTGTTTTTCCGCAACCTTCAGGCAATCCTCATATTCCGGAGCAATGCTAGCCACCTGTCCATCCAAGTAACCTACCTTCACCGACAACTCCCCAAAACGAGTCGTGACCTTAACGGTTTCCCGCTTCAGGCAGCGTCGCTGGCTGCGGGACAGCCGCACGCCGAAAGTCGTGCTTTCCCGCAGGATAGCATTGGCAACAACCTCAGCGTCGGTAGGAGTGGCCAAAGCCGAAATCTTCACCGCCGGACGCCCCTTTTTCATCTGTATGGGCGTCAGCCACACATCCAGGGCACCGGCTGCAAAAACCTGAGCAACTACATACGGATGAAGCTCCGGATTCATGTCGTCAATATTAGCTTCAACCGCCACTACCTCGTCAATAATCAGTGACTCGTCGCCACCCGCCAACTGCCCAACCCACAGACGCAGCACATTGGGACGTCCGGGAAAATCCTTGCTGCCCGCGCCGTAGCCGACTTGCTCTACTGTCATCGGCGGGAAGGTACCAACCTGCTCACAGAGAGTTGTCGCTAGAACGGCACCGGTGGGCGTTACCGTCTCTTCATTGATATCCATCGGGACCGTTGGATACCCCTTGAGTAACTCAGCTACCGCCGGAGGCGGTACGGGCAGGCGGCCGTGGGCAGTGTCCACAAATCCATGTGAGACGGGCAGAACTGAACAGTACAGCTTCTCGATTCCCAGCATCTGCAAGCCTATCACACTTCCCACTATGTCAATCAGCGTGTCAATGCCCGCCAATTCGTGAAAGTGGACCTCATCCAGTGACATCCCGTGGACATTGGCCTCTGCCTGCGCTACCCTGCCAAGCACCTGCAATGAGGAATTCACCACGTCTGGCGGCAGATTTGCACCAGCAATCACATCACGCAGTTCAGTGTAACTGGCGTGCTGGTGATGTGCGTGATGATGGCTTGCTCTATCGGAGGCTGTGGCGGTTACGGTGACTTTGGTAGCCTGAATCCCGGCCTTCGAGACCTTCTCGGCGCTCATTTCCCAGTCGGTCACGGGCAGGCCGCGCAACCGCTCACGTAGCTCAGCCAGCTCGACACCGGCGTCAACCAGTGCTCCTAGAGTCATATCGCCACTTATTCCTACTGCAATATCCAGGTAACCGATTCGCATATTTCACCTAAATCTATCCTGCGTTGGTCAAGTATGAAGGAATCAATGTAAATAGCAGGAAGTCATATCTTGGTAATAACCGAGCCAAGGGTAAGCCGCTATGATTCAGTTGTCAAGTGACCGCTTTTTTCGATATATCTTCCATAGACACAGCCGCCGCACGATTACTCTGGCGGTCGCTATACTTGTGGGGTGGCTGCTGATAGGACGCGGCTGGCCGTGGTGGGCCTGGCTGCCCGCTGTCATTCTGACAGCAGGATTTGCCTATGCCCTGCTGTTGATGGCAGTCTATGGCTATCACAAGGCCACCTATCAGCGAAGAGCCGAGATGATCCGCCAGCAACTGCAGAAGACCGGCAACACAGACCAGGTCTCCCACTCGTCACTGACCAACTGATGATGTGCGTAATACGCGTGCGATACGGCGGCTCATTGAACAGGACGTTCGCCCGCCATTGCCGCCACTACCGAAGCAACCCGCCTTGCAGAGGGAGATAGATATGCCGCGCGAGAGCAACAAAGCCAGGCAACAGCGCGCTCTGGAAATACACAAACGCCTCCAACAACATTATCCGGAGGCCAGTTCCGCCCTGAACTGGCGCAATGCCTTTGAGTTGCTGGTGGCGACGATTCTCTCGGCTCAGTCAACTGACGAAATCGTCAACCGCGTCATCAAGGAGTTTTTCGAGAAGTATCCCACTGCTGAGGAGTTAGCCGTTGCCGACCGCGAAGAGCTGGAGCAGGAAATCTATTCAACGGGCTTCTATCGGCGCAAGGCTACAAGCATCCAGACCATGGCCCAGAAACTGGTTGGTGAGTTCGACGGGCAGGTGCCTGACAATATGAAGGATATGCTCACCCTGCCGGGCGTGGCCCGCAAGACCGCTAATGTTGTGCTAAATGAGGCTATCCACGCGCAGACCGGCAACTATGAGGGCATTGCCGTTGATACCCATGTAAAGCGGGTAGCCTACCGCCTGGGCCTAACTGATCAGACTGACCCGCAGAAGGTAGAGCAGGACTTGACGAAACTACTACCCCAGCAAAGCTGGCGGCAGGTGAGCAATGCGCTGATACTTCTGGGGCGCGAGTATTGCACCGCCCGCAAGCCACACCACCAAGATTGCCCGTTGGAGGATCTGTGCCCTAAATTACAGATGCCGTAGACCATTGTGGAGGATTATTTCTACGGGTGTCGAAGATCTATTCCGGAGCAAATAATGGAGCGAAGGGGTACTTGTAATGGGTAAGATGTGCCCATACTGTGGTATGGAAAGTGATGATGAGCGAGTATGTAGCTGGTGCGGCAAGCCGCTGGTAGAGGAGGCCGCCCCAGCCGATGGTCGCCAGGTCCCCAGCCAGGCGGCGGATGTGGAATCGCCCTCCGCCAAGCCGCCTGTAGAAAGTGGCCATGGACGCCACCGAGGGGCAGCCGCCGCTATGATGGCCGCCGAAGCAGCCAAAGACCAGCGAGCCAAATGGCCCTACTACCTGGCAGCGGTAGCCAGCTTAGCTTTTGTGATCTTCGGCTGGTCAGCAATAAGCCTGCGCGGTGCTCTCCGGCCCCCGCAGGAGCCGGGAGAGTGGCAGTCTGTCGGCAGCGAGAATGAATACCTGCACTTACAGGTACCCGATAACTGGGAGTTTACCACCAGCGGTTCGCGCGGAGGTTTTGAACGGGTGACAGTAAAGAGCGGTAAGTGCTGCACGGTGACGATAAAAGGCACCCAGACACTGGGCGCGATGGCCGACGCCACCGTGGGAAGCAGAAGCGAGGACCTATCGGCAACGCCCTTTGATGAGACCCGCATGGGTGAGTTCCACGCCAAGCTTGGGGCATGGGTAATGGAGGAGGACAGCAACCACAAGGAGGAGGCGATGCAGCCATGCACATTTACCGGCACCCGCGCCGCCTACTCCACCTACACGACAGTCAGGCGGGCCGGGGTCTTTGCTGTCAAGACGAAAGGCTGGCGTATCACCACAGCATCAGTTGGCCCCTACGCCTACACCATACGCGCCGAATGCCCGGAAAAACACTGGGACAAGTTTCAGCCGATTGCCAGCAAGATAATCGGCAGTGTTACCCGAGGATAGCTGCACTCCTAACCGCTTGTCCTAACAACATTATTAGCTCAACCAAGCGCTATCAGGTGCTAATGCTAAGGAGGATCCTGAATGTCCATAGAAACAGAAAGTCCCGGCGTCGAAGCGGTCAATCCCTGGGATACAGCCCGAGAACAACTGGCGCAAAGTGCCCGGCGTATTGGCCTGTCTCCCGCCATCCACCAGAAGCTGGCTCATCCTAAGCGGATCATCACTGTTGCTATCCCCACGCAGATGGACGACGGTAGTTGGGAAGTATTCACAGGCTACCGCGTCCAGCACAGCATGGAACGGGGCCCGTGTAAGGGGGGCATCCGCTATCACCCCAATGTCGATCTGGATGAA
>JALGTD010000131.1 GCA_029821515.1 Candidatus Zipacnadia bacterium
CTCAGCAGCGGCCGCCATTACTTTCAGGCCTTCCGCTACCACCTCCGGACCAACCCCATCACATGGCAAAACAGCTATCTTGTGCATTGGTCAACCTCTCGCACAGCGTTAGTTCGGAAAGACTTGGTCACGATTATAGCAAACCACCCCCGGGCCGACAATCGTGAGCCTGGCGGTCAAACCACGACTTGCTCTCCGGGATCTGGCCAATATGTCTGGGGAAAGATCTCACGGCCGGCGGCAAGTATTCCCGTCTTATCCCTGGGTGGCGTATGTGCCAGGTAGAGCCGCCCGACCCCGGCATCGCGGGCGATCGTCCCTGCCTGGTACACATTGGAGTGCCCGACATCAGATGGTGGGTCTTCCAGCCCCAGGGTTGCTTCGTAGACAAGCAGGTCTACGCCGTGGAAGTACTCCGCCCATGCTGGCAGGTAGCCAGTGTCCCCGGAAATGCCGATCTGCCGGCCAGTGCGACTATCACTAAACCGATAGGCCAGGCCAACAATTGCATGCGAAGTGTGCGCTGTACTCACCGTGAACTCGCCGGCAGTGAATTCTGTGTCCGGCGCCAGACCCACTACCTCGACATTCGGCGGCCACCAGCCCAGTTTCTCCCAGTCCAGATACACTTTGGCCTGCGCCACAATGCGCTCGATGTCTTCGGCCGGGCCGGCAATCTTCAGCATCTTATCGTGGTCCCACAGATACATGTAGAGTAGCACCCCGGCCAGCCCCAGGTAATGGTCCGGGTGACAGTGAGTGATGAACAAGTAGTCCAGCTCCAGTGGAGTATAGCCAAATCGGGTCATATTGATCGCCACATTCCAACCACAGTCCACCAGTATATGGTCATTGAGGATGGAACTGGTAGTATCGTTACCCGGCTGCGGCATATAGGTATCGGTACCAATGAATGTCAGCGTAGTCTGCGGCATATCAGTCTCCGACAAGCTACATTATCATCTTATTCAGCGGATATTCTATAATGCCCTGGGCACCGGCGGCTTTCAGCCTGGGGATGAGGTCGCGCACCAAAGCAGACTCAACAATTGTCTCGACCGCCACCCAGTCACCGTTGGCCAACGAAGAGACAGTCGGGCGCTTCAGGGCAGGTAGCTCTGCGACGACTGCCTCCAGATCTTCACGGGCCACGTTCATCTTCAAGCCCACCCGCAGTTCCGCGTCCAGTGCCCCTTGCAGCAGCATCGCAATATTCTCAATCTTTTGCCGCTTCCACAAATCGCCCCAGGCATCGGTGCTGGCGATGAACTTCGTACAGGACTCGAACAGTACATCCACTATCCGCAGGTTATTGGCAGCCAGCGTGCTGCCGGTCTCGGTGCCTTCAACGATGGCATCCACCAGGTCCGGGCATTTGGCCTCGGTAGCCCCCCACGAGAACTCCACCTGCGCCTGGACGCCGTGCTCGGCCAGATACTTTGTAGTAACATCAACCAGCTCGGTGGCGATGCGCTTGCCCTCGAGGTTCTCGGGACCTTGAATGTCGGAACTTTCGTGTACTGCCAGCACCCACTTGTACGGGCGCATTCCGCGCTTGGCATAGACCAGATCCACGACCTCTACCACTTCATCTTCCACGCCACGCTCGCGAATCCAATCCAGCCCGGTCAGGCCGCAGTCAAGGATACCGCTGGCGACATAGTTGGGCATCTCCTGGGCGCGCAGCAGCACGCCCCACAGCTCGTCATCATCAAAATCGGGCTTATACTGGCGCTCATCCACGCTGATGGGAAAGCCTGCCTTGCGGAATATCTCTATGGTCGCCTCCTGGAGGCTTCCCTTGGGCAGACCGATTCGCAATATCTTTTCCGCCATCATTATCACTTCTCTCCTACGGCGCAAGCAGCCCGTCTATTCCAGTTTGGTATGTCGGGCGCGCATCTGTTCAATGGTGGTGCCCAGCCGCTCCATCAGCGTCAGTATCAGGGCATCAGCCACCACCAGTACGCATTGCTCAAAAAGCGAGCCGGGGGGCTGCCGGGAAATAGAGCTAACTGCCCCCGTAACGGGTGCCGGCACAACGACCAATAGATCACAAGCTCCAGCTATGTCTGAGTCGCCGTGAGCAGTTATCACAGCAGTACGAGCACCGCGAGCCGCGGCCGCCTGGATGGTAGCCAGGGTCACCCGCGTCTGGCCTGAGCCTGACCCGGCGATAAGCAAATCACCGTCAGCTATGGCCGGAGTAATGGTCTCCCCCACTACATAAGCCTCAACGCCGATATGCATCAGGCGCATGGCGAAGGCCCGCATCATCAGTAGGCTGCGACCCGATCCGCAAACAAAGACTCGCTCAGCTGCCAGTATAGCCTCAACGAGTGTTGACAACTGCTGCTGATCGAGGTTGCCGACAACATCGCTGATCTCCTGACTAATTATCTTGCCGTAATGTGTTTCTTTCATTTCACAAGTATGCTGAGCTACGCTGTCGTAATTACTCCTCCGCTGGGGCAGGCTTCGGGTGCGTGACTACTATCACACACGCCTGCAAATCCAAAAGCTGGCGGGTGTAATCCTGCACCTGGTTGGCCGTGACCGCCGCAATGCGCTCCCGATAATCCTGATAATTATCATACCCCATTCCGTACAGTTCGTCCAATGCCTGAAGCTGGGCGCGCCGCCCCGGGTCGGCCAGGCTGATTTGCTGATTGCTGACACAGGCCTTGCGGGCCGTAGCCAGCTCCTCGTCGTCAACCAACTCAGTGTGCAGCTCGGTCACGTGATCTTCGATGGTTTCCTTGACTTGCTCAACCCTGTCAGGGGCAGTGCCGGCATATATGGCGTAGTAACCGGGGTCCAGCCCGGCCATCTCGTAGGCGTAGGTGGCATAGACCAATCCCTGGCCGCGCAGCGTATCATGCAGACGCCCTCCCGGGCTGCCCATTCCGGTCAGCAGAGCTGTCAGCACATCCCGGACATATCTATGCTCGTCATCTACCCGGGGCCCCAGGAAGCCATAGTAGATTATAGCCTGATTTTGCTGGCGCTGGACGGTCTTGCTCCGTCTTTCGGTAAGCAGTGGTTCGTCGGCAATCTCTGGGCGGAATAGCTCTCGCTGGCCCCAGGAGCCGAACTCGTTTTTCACCGCCTGCCGCAGTTTGGCGCGATCAACATCGCCTTGAATCATCAGTGGTCCACAGACGCGACGGTAGAACTGCTGCACCTGCGTGGCAGTAAGCTGCTGGACACTGCTGGGCGTGCCCAGCTCAGAAAACTGGTAAGGATGATGCTGAAACAATGTCGCCCGCAGCAGCTTTTCCGCTACATTATCAACGTCCTCGCGGCGGGCAGCAAGCTGTGCCAGGGTAAGTTGCTGCAGGCGACCGAATTCCTGCTCAGGGAAAGTCAGATTCTGCAAGCAATCAGCCAGGACATCTAATACCTTCAAGCCGTCATCAGGAAGGCAGCGGGCGGTCAGACCGAAGCTGTTGCGCCCCGAATAAGCTTCAAGCTCTGCGCCCAGGCTGTCAATAGCACCGATGATCTCGTCGCGGCTTCTATGCTCAGTGCCGCGCAGGAGCATCTGGGCCATCAGCCGCGTGATTCCGTTAGTTTGCTCATCTTCGTATCTAAGCCCCGCCCGCGTGGCGGTCGCAATATGCACCGCCGCTGCCTCCGGTTCAGCCCTGATTAACACCGTCAGGCCATTGTCAAGTACGTACTTCTTCGTCCGTGGGGCAGGCACTCTTTGCTGGTCAACAGTAGCTGATTCCGCCTCCTTCGCAGCCGGAACCAGGCTGGTGATAACGTAGCTGTCGGGGAGCAAGTATTTACGGGCTACCTCTCGCACTTGCGGGGCGGTGACTGCTTTTATGCCCGTCAGATAGTTGTTGCTGAAGCCCAGATCGCCGGTCAGCAGTAGGTCAGTACCCAGAATCTCGGCCCGCCCCGCTGACGTCTCCTGAGCATAAACCAATGCGGCCTCTTTCTGCCGCTTGGCTCGTTGCAGTTCCTCCTCGCCAACCAGCTCACTGGACAGCCTCTCGGTGACCTGCAATATCTGCTGCTCCACTTTCTCAATGTCGGCGGCATCCAGAGTAGCATACACAATGAAGCTACCGGCTCCGTAGGCAGGTGTATCCGACCATACATTCACCACGTCTACCAGCCCCAGCTCATCGCGCAATAGCCGGGGCAGTCGGGCGCTGTCGCCGTGGCCCAGGACATACGCCAACACGTCCAGAGCGTATAGGTCCGAATGAAACAGGTCCACCGTCCGCCAACCCAGGAGTAAATGAGCGCGCTGCAGTCCCTGACGCTGGCGGCTGGCGCGGCGAATGGTAGTGGGGGCCGCTTCGTCAGGGAGCACTATCGGCGGGCCAGGGCGGCGCTGGTATTGACTCAGCGCTGCCTCCAGTCGGTCAGCGATTTCCTCCGCGTCAAAGTCACCGACAGCAACAACCACCAGATTATCCGGTGTGTAGTAGGCCCGATGGAACTTGGCCATGTCTTCCCGCGTCAGCTCGTTGAACCTGGCAGAATAGCCAATGATGCGATAGCGTTCGGGATGACGCCGGAACATTGTTTGGTTGAATAGCTCAATGGCCGCCCGCTGGGGGGCATCTTCTATTCGGGCAATTTCGCGGGTGACGACATCAATCTGATTGGCCACCTGCTCTTCGGGGAAGGTAGCCCCCAGCACATAGTCGCCCAACAGGTCAATGACCTCGCCCACCTGTTGTGCAGAAGTGGTCATATGATAACAGGTATGGTCGTAGGTGGTATAGGCATTCATATAGCCACCAATGGCGGCCTCGGCCTGGTCAATTTCTTCGGCGCTGCGCTGGGCTGTACCCCGGTCGCAGCAGTGTTCGATAAGATGAGATATGCCCGCACCCAGATATTCGCCCTCGTAGACGCTACCGACGCCCACATAGAAGCGAACAGCAGCAACCGGCGCGGCGTGATTCTCCTCGACTACTATCTGCGCTCCGTTGGGCAATACACGATAGAGGGGCTGGGCAAGGCCGACTGTGGCCACTACGGCTACGGCCATAGCAATTGCGGCCAAGCGCCCCAGACCAGCGAGCAGGTCAACCTCGCCAGCCCTTAAGTTTCCACGGGACAAAGAGAGATTCCCAGGTATATTCATAGTGAACCGACCAAGACGTTCTGAGCAGAGTATAGTGCATCGGCGGGCTCCTGCCGACCGCTCAACGACAGGTACAACGCCCATTGCAGCACATCAAAGACTCTCTGACGACTCTGAGCCGACAGGCTCCGAATCTGGCTGATATTGGCAGCCAGCGCCGCCCGGATTACATCGTTCTGATCAATCTCACCGCAGTGTGGGCCACTGGGCAGTCCCCCTAATTCCAGCAACTTCGTCTGGCTTTCCGGCTGACATACCATACGGACAAATTCCAGACACTGCGCCTCATGGCTGCTGCCGTTGATGATGCCCAGGCCCTCCCCGATCAGGTGCGCTACCGACTCTTCCGCAGCGGGCAACACCAGCATCTGTATCTGTAAATCAGAATCTGGGCGGGCGGCAACCTGCTGTAGCCACCAGATATCGGTGACCAGCATAGCCAGCTTGCCTCCGGTGAATAAGTTTTTCAGCTCTGCCTGACTCCACGTTAGCACTTCGGGCTGGGCAAACTCGGCCAGTTGCTTATACAATTGCAGTGCTTTGGTACCGGCCTCGGTAGCCAGAGTGTAGCCCTCATCTGCATTGCGCAGGCTTCCACCGAAGGCCCAAATCATCTCGGCTAGTAGCTCACCGCCGCCTTGCTGTCCAGGCAGGCCTATTCCATAGATATCAAGGGGGCTGTGGAGCTTCTTAGCAGCCGCCAGGACCTCCTCCCACGTCTGGGGAGGCTTCAGATCGGCCTGCTCAAGCAGGTCAGTCCGCACCACCAGAGCCCGACCGCCGATACGCCACGGCACCGCCTGGAGCCGGTCAGCACTGGTAAAGAGATCCAACACACCTGGATAGAAGACTGCTCGCTGCGGAGCGCTCAGGGCAGTCTCCAGGGAGCGCAGCAGGCCACTGAATTCCGGGAGCCAGGCATTGGGCACCAGGACCATATCAGGTGCCGTCGCGCGCTCTGGACCACTCCAGGCCTGCAGGCGCTGATAGGCATCGCTGGGAGAACGATGATTGAGAACAATGCGGAAGCTGAATAAACTGGGGCGGCTGGTAATCAGCCTCCTGACCCTCGGCTCCACCAACCATCAGCACACTCAGAATAACTATTGTGCCGGCTATCAGTGCTCGCATACTCATGACCGGCGTGCTCACCTCACAATAGATAGGGCCGCGACCGAGTTGGCCGCCGCCCTGTTACTGTAATGCCGACGAGAAACAGTCTCCTCATCAAGTTGCTTGCGCTGCACTGGCCCCGTTACTGTGGCGCATAGCCAAGGCTGAGCAGATAATCTCGGGTAGTCTTAGCCACTTCTTCGTGTTCTTCGGGCGCATAACTGCTGCTGACCGGCCAGAACAGGCCGCTCTTGAGGTCAACCACAAAGGTTGAACCGTCTGTGCTGATCCGCCCCATCCCACCCAGCGCGTGCGTGTGGGCAAACGTATCGCTGGGTCTGATCTTGACGACAGCGCCACCCGCCTGCTCAGCCTCGCCGCTGACCACAGCGTACCTGGAGATGCCAGCACTCTTATCATAGACGTACCACTCCGTAGTGATCTCCAAGGTCGCCTTGGTAGGTGGCTTCATCTGTGTGTCCATGCCCATACCTGCTCCTAACCCAGCTCCACCCTGAGGCACCCCTCCTGAATAGCCGCCCGGCCCCGCTCCTGAATAGCCGCCCGGCCCCGCTCCTGGATAGCCGCCCGGCCCCGCTCCTGGGTAGCCGCCAGGCCCCATGCCCAGACCTGGCAGGGCCATACCCTGACCACCCATTGCCAACATACCACCCGGGACACCCGGGCCCATCATACCTCCTCCGGCCATGCCTCCACCCATGCCTCCACCCATGCCCCCGCCCCCGCCCATTTCACCGCCGCTATATCCGACGACTGCGCCGATGATCGGTTCAATGGGTACGTCAGCCAGTTCATCCGTCCCACCACCCATACCCATACCACCCATACCCATACCACCCATACCCATACCACCCATGCCCATGCCACCCATGCCCATACCACCCGCGCCCGTACCACCCACAACCAGATTGACGCTCTGTTCAAAGTTCTCTGTCTTGCCGCTCAGCCGCTGCACCTGTCCCTTCCCGGACACCTTGTTCACTTTCTGTGTAATGGTGTCCTCGAACGCCACAATGCGCCCCGCGTCCAAAGAGAAGTAGGTAACTCGCTCAACAGAGATATCCCCTTTGAACTTGAAGTCGGTAATCTCCGCGCCACCGCCCATACCTCCGGCGCCACCCATTCCCCCTGGTCCCGCCATAGAGCTGCCGCCGGGCATCCCCATACCCGGACCCGCACCGGGCATCCCAATGCTCATGGCACTGCCGCCAAGAGGTCCACCCATGCCGGGCATCATTCCCGGTTCGGCTGTCATTCCCGGACCCATGCCTGCAGCACCACCTATTTGCTCTTTGCGCTGAGGAAGCAGCCCCATAATCTCAATCGTCGCACCGCTCTCGGTGTACTTGCTGATAATGCGAGCGCAGCGATGATTGCCGCGATACTCAAAGCTGTCCAGGCGGTGGGTGGCAGAAATGATAGTCGGTTCGATGCTGGTAGGACTAAGGGCACAGGCCATATCGCCCTCCCAGGTAGCGCCAACCCGCACCGGACTCACAGGCAGCTCAATGAAACTCTGGCCCAGCGGGAATTCAGGCTGCTCCTCGTGCATCTTCTCGACCCGAGCCAGAGGAAAGACCTCGAAACGATACTCGCCACCGGCTGTGGGCAGCACCTCGGCGTAGGAGTCAGGGACATTCTTTTCCTCCCTCTGTGCCTGTCCCTCCAGCCAAACCTCTTTCGGCCACAGCCACGAGACCGTGTAATATCCACTCTGCAGATCCTTGTCAACCACGGCCCGACCCGTTACAGAGGGACTGAGCACATCTTCAGACCAGCGGCCGTCGATCTCAATGTCTATGTGAGAGGGCAAACCTATAAACTGCGATTGGCCTCCACCGTCGGCCGTACCCATTCCGCCGCCCATACCTCCGCCGCCCATACCTCCGCCGCCCATACCTCCGCCGCCCATACTCATGTCCATATCCATCATTGGTGGCTCGCGCAGTTCTTTGCCGGCGTCGCCCGGCACCTCGATGGTGGTATTGCCTTCGATCTTGTAGTTGGGCAATTGCCCCCGCTTGTAGTTGGTTCTCAACTCAACCGGGAGACCAATCTCCGAAGGGTCAATATCGTTTGCCACAGTAATGGTTACGCTATCCTGGCCCTGCTGTCGGCCCGAGCCATCGAAACCGGTGGCCGTAATGGTATACTGGCCGTCGGGATAGACTCGTTGGTCCTGCCGATATACCTGTGTGTTCCAGATGACCAAAAACGGGTCCATTGCCGCTGCCAGGTGGGCATTGTCGCTGGGCTGGACGCTGTAGGTGATCCACCCCTGTTCGGGCTGGGGCTTGGTCGCCTTGATCTCAACTGCACCGTGGACCCTGGCTGCCGGCGAGGGGGACAGTATCTGCACCTGAGCTACTCCGGGCACAGCGCTGCCCCACAACGCGACAGTAAAACAAAGAGCAATCATTATTGCCGGGCGCAGGCTCATAAGCTACCACCTCTTCATTGCACAGATAGGCTACTGGTACTGCTATGAATCCTCGGCCAGCCGCCGTATCACCGGCCGCAGTTGCTTAGCTGACTCTTCCAGTGACTGGGGCACAACGCGGGTGCTGGCGACGGTCGTCATATAGTTGGTGTCGCCACTCCACCGCGGCACAATATGCAGATGGATATGATCATCAATGCCAGCCCCAGCCGGCTGCCCGATATTCATTCCTATATTGATGCCCTCAGCACCAAGAGTCTCCTGGAGGGCCTCCACACACCAGCGCGCGGTCTGCATTAGTTCCCCGGCTTCATCGGCAGTCAATTCAGTAAGATTGCTGACGTGCCGATACGGCACTACCATTACATGGCCGCTGTTATACGGAAAGGTATTAAGCAGGATATAGCTATGGTCGCCGCGATACAGCACATAATTAGCCTCGTCGCAGTCGGAAGCATCCCGCTTCTCGCACAAGATACAGTTGTCAGGTTTCTCAGCTACCACGTAGTCTAATCGCCACGGTGCCCATATATGTTCCATTTACGCTTGTCATCAGCTCCACGGCAAGGTCTGTGCAATGTTAGCCATACCATATAATGGCTACAACCAGACAAGCCAGCACCCAGACAATCGCAGCATACTTAGCGACCATATCCAGCCATGCTTCCTTGCTTCCGGGGGTGTGGCGAGTTGTGTCGGACCCGCCACCCATCGCCGCCGAGAATCCGTCGGCTTTTGTCTTCTGCAGTACCACGGCCACAATAATGGCCAGGCCGCTCAGTACCGCTACCGCTACCGCAACATTCAGCATCCTGTTTTCCTTCCTGGCTCGTCACTAAAAGTGCTTCTAGCAAAAATGTCCCACAATCTATTAACACACTCCAAGGCTATTTTACACAATAGCGAGCTTGTCGTCAAGTCTGTACCCGACTTGACGCAGGCTCTGCACCCCAGATATACTCAGCACAGTGGCGCCAGCCCTTTCTACGCCATCCTCAATAGTATCGCCGGCAACTGCTCGATAATAGCTATGGCAACTCGAAAGACCCTGGCCCAATCGGCTACCTGCACTGCTACCGGCGTTCAGTCGGGCCAGCAGGTTACCTTAACCCTGCAGCCAGCTCCTGCGGGAACTGGGCTACAGCTCGTCCGCACCGACATCGGCCAACAATGGCCTATCAGTGCCCAGACCGCCTTCGCGGCAGCCCCGGGCACTGCCGTCGGCAACTCACAGTACCACGTCCTGTTTGTCGAGCATCTGCTGGCCGCCCTATCGGCAGCCGAAATCACTGATCTGACGATAGAAATCTCCGGGCCGGAAATCCCACTGTTTGAAGGTGGTGCTGTCAAGTTATGGCAGATGATTCAAGCGGCCGCCATAAAGCCACTGGACAGCGACATCGCCCCGATAGTCCTATCCCAGCCCGTAATCATTAGCACTGTTGACTACTTTCTTTGCGCCATCCCCAATGATACCACTGCGTACCACTACTTGTACAGCAGTGAGCATCCCCTGATCGGGCAGCAATGGGCCAGCTTCGTGCCCGCCACCGACGACTTCGCCCGGGACCTCGCCCCCGCCCGGACCTTTATAGCCATTGAAGAGGCCGAAGCGGCCCGCCAGGCGGGAATGCTGAAGGGCGGCAGTACACAGAATGCAATAGTAATATACCCCGACTGCCTCTCGGAGACACCTGCCCTGCCCCAGGCCTTTGCTCGCCACAAGCTGCTGGATCTGATGGGGGATCTCTACCTGCTGGGCCGGCCAATCCAGGCCCACATTATCGGCTCGCGCAGCGGACACCAGCAGAATCATCAACTGGTCCAAAGGCTGGCCGAAATCAGCCAGCATGAGGGCAATCCGGAGCCCCGGTAACCCATTGCACTCGTCAGAGGCCATCGTGCCTGCATCGATGGAGAATCGTGCACTGCTCAGATGGTCTGCGCTTTGGGCTCCACGTAGCCCAGATACTTCAGGGCGTAGGACTGAAACCACACCGGGATCGGCAGCAGCACGCAGGTCATCCAGTAGCCCAGCAGCATCGCGATGACCAAACCGACGGGGATGAGCACCGCCAGATACCACCAGTTCCAAGCCGTTATGCCAAGCAGCAACACGATCCCCCAGCCTATAAGCCCGATGAGTGCCAGGGGTATTACGGCGATGAGCAAGGCGATGATGGCTCCGAACATACCTGCGATCCCCGCGGCTATCGCCAGGACAGCTTTGAGCAGGAAGTAGATCAAGAAGCCCAGCTTGTTACGGCACAGGATCGGCCAGAAGGCACGCCACCCGGCGACAGAGCGAATCCGGCGCAGGTACATGAGTGGCAACACGAAGTCCCTGGTCATCGCGTTAATCAGG
>JALGTD010000132.1 GCA_029821515.1 Candidatus Zipacnadia bacterium
GGCTGCGTTGATGATTGTAATTTGGTTGGCAATGGCGGCCGCCGGTCGCATAGAGCTACTGCTGGGGTTGATAGTGGCCAGTGGCGCAACTATGGCGTTGTTTTGGCCCTCCCTAATGGTATGGGTAGCTGATTTAAGTTCGGGACAGGCGCGGGGATTGGGTCGGGCACTGGGTGTATTCAACATCTCCTGGTCAATCGGCGCGCTGGGGGGCTTCGTCATAGCTGGTGCGTTGTGGGACTGGGTGGGTGGGGGTGTGTTTTACTTCTCGGTCGCCACTGGGGTAGTAATCCTGATATTGCTGCAACTTACCCCAGGCGGCGCCAGTCGAGGTGGTAAACACCCGTCTGACGAGCCTACTGCACTGCCGTGTCCTGCGCTGGGTCGTCGACTGCGCATTGCTGGCCGCATTGGTGTCTTTGCCAGTTTCTTCTCGACTGCTGTGATTCGGGCGCTGTTTCCCAAGGTTGGTGAAGTTCTGGGTTACTCCAGTGCACTGGTCGGTTGGGCTGCTGGTATGCCTTGGCTTAGCGCCATAGCCATATTTGCGCTGGCCCGAACCACCACTGGCTGGCAGTACCACCCCTGGAAGTTGTGGATAGCAGTGCCTGCCGGGGTTGCGGGGATGGTTCTGGCGACATTTGCTCATGCCCCGTGGCAGTTCCTGGTGGGCTTTTTCTTGATTGGGATCTGTGGGGGGATTTCTTACCTGGCCAGCCAGTTCTACGGACTGCATCAGCCCGAGCAGCGCCGTGCCGCCAGTATGCGCCATCACGAGGCTACCGTAGGGGCAGGGGCGGTAGCTGGCCCGTTGTTGGGTGGACTGGTGGCTGATTATGCCGGCCAGTTGCCGGCCGCCTTTGCCCTGGCCGCGGGCGTTATGGTCATTGCAGGGCTGGTCCAAATCGTGCTGTGGTGGGTTATGAGCAATGCAGACGAAGCTTCTGCGGCCTGACGCGGGATAGCTTGAGCATACCAAATATAGTGCACTGGTTGCCGCTGCCCTTGACATTTTTTGGGCAACTGAGTACCTTTTCGTGTAGAGGCGAGGCTGATGGGACGCGGACCGGGTTCAAAGTGGGGCAGCCAGTTGCGCCTGTCCACCGTGGGTCTGACCCTGGCGATTGCCGTGGGCATTGGCGCAATAGGTGGGCTGTATTTGGATGACTATCTGGGAACTGGCCCCTGGCTGACGATCTTGGGCGTGTTGCTCGGCAGCGCTGCTGGCTTCCATCAATTAATCCGTGAGATTAAACAGTCCGCAGATTCCGATGACTGACCACTGGCAATTCCGGCTCTTTGTCCGCAGCTATCTCGTTGCCGCGTTCATCACCGTTCTGCTTGCTGGGGGGCTGGCGCTTAGCGGGCATATCAATCCAGCTCTGGGGCTGGTGACGGGCGCGGTCATTGCCCTGCTTATGATTCACGGCACGGTCAAGTTGGGTACTGCGCTCGTCGATCGGCCTGAGGATGAAGCCCAAAAAGGGCGGCAGTTCCGGCGTGCGCTGGCCTTCCAGATAGGTAAGTACGTAGTGGCTGTTGGCGCGCTGTATCTGCTGGTTACCAGATGGGAAATTAATCCGGTGGGGCTGGCGGTCGGCTATGGGATACCCCTTGTGGTTTTGGTAGTGGCGGGCTTGAGAACGCGAACTGCCAGGCTCACACCGGGTGAATAAGCCCAACTCGGGCTTGAGTAATGTAGATGGAAGAACACGCTGGTAGTTTATTAAACTTGTTAGTCAATCTCGAGCCCCAGTGGCTGCAACCCTACTTGCCGCTGGAGGTCGTTACTGGATGGATGGTTCTGCTTGTGGTAGTGGTGGTGGCCTGGTATAGCGTGCGTCGTATGCAGCGGGTACCAGCCTCCGGATGGCAGACGGTAGCAGAGTGGAGCTATAAGCTGAGCACTAACTTCTCCCGACAGATGATTGGGCCAGGCGGCGAGCGCTATGCGCCGCTACTGGGCACGCTTTTTGTCTACATTTTGCTAATGAACTTGACTGGTCTGATCCCGGGACTGACCTCGGCGACGGCTACGCTAAATATGACACTTGCCCTGGCACTTGTGGCGGTGATCGGAGCCGGGATTTGCGGGGTCAGAGCCAAGGGGTGGCACTATCTGGAGCATTTCGTGGATGGCCCCATGCTGATATGGCCGCTCATGGCGCTCATCCACCTTGTTGGCGAGCTTGCCCGCATTATGTCGCTGTCCTTCCGTCTATTCGGCAATATCTTCGCCAAGGAGACCGTCATTGCCCAGGTGCTGCTGTTGCTGGGCAGTGTGCTAGCTATGCAGCAGATTAGCTTGTTGCTGCGGGCACCGACGGTACTGGCTGGAACAGTGCTGTTGCACTTGCCCTTGCTGCTGTTGGGATTGCTGGTCAGCCTGATTCAGGCCCTAATATTTATGATGCTAACCGCTGCCTATATCCAGGGCGCGGTGGAGACGCAATCGGAGTAGCCACAAAGAGCAGTTGATTTTGTGATCTATCCGAACCAGATCAAACGTGGCGGCGATGGAGGGCATTGCCCGCCAGCCGGAGGCAGCCGGGGATATTGGTCGCAACCTGATCATCACGCTGGCCTTGATTGAGGCGCTGGTGATCTACGCTCTGCTGACATTCCTGGTGCTGTTTGGCAACATTCCTACTTTGATAGAAAAACTGGGCCAGTTGTAGTCATTGCTCTCAGTGAGGGCTGTCCCCCATGGAATTCCTGCGTGACTTGTTGGGTGATTTGCACATTGACCCGCCGGTAATTCTGGTTAATATTATCGGCTTTTTGATATTGCTTGCCCTGATGCGCAAGTTCTTCTTTGGGCCAATCAGTCAGTTTTTCGCCGACCGTCAGCAGGAGGTCGCCCAGTGGGTGGGGAGTACCGAGAGCGCTCAGCAACAAGCGGAGCAGGAGCTTTCCCGCATCCACGGCCAGCGCCAGCAGATGCTTGACCAGGCCCAGCAGGAGGCCACCGAGCTGCACCAGCAGGCTCAACAACAGGCTGATGGGTTGGTTGATGAGGCCCGCCAACAGGCCCTTGAGCGCGAACAGCGCGCTGAGGAGCATATCCGCGCAAGTCAAGAGCAAGCTTTGGCCGAGGCACGCAGCGAGATTGCTCAGCTATCTACTGAGCTTGCCCGGCGGGCGCTGGGCGAGAGCCTGAAGGATGAAGAGCAGCAACCACTGCTGGAGGCTGCTCTGCGCGATGTAGAAGAAATAGCCAGGCGCAACAGTGAGCAGGTGTGATTGTGGTACTGACTGCCAGGCAGAGCGGGAAGAAATATGTTCAGGGGCTGGTGCAGGCTGCTGTGGAGCGGGACAAGGTAGAGGAAGTTAGAGTAAGCCTGCGCAAACTTCAGGATACGGTTGAAAGCGTGCCGCAGTTGGTCGCCACCCTGAGCCATCCTGACCTGCCCCATGACGAGAAACTGCAAGTTCTCAATATGGCGATTGGAGAAGACCAGCCGGCGCTGGTGGCGGGATTTCTGGACCTACTGGTCAGGGACGGGCAGACGGGCGTTTTGCAGCACGCTGCTGACCTGTATGAGCAACTATATGACGAGGTGCGCGGCGTCCAGCGGGCTTTGGTGGAAACTCCGACCCCGCTCAGCGACGCGCAAAAGCAACGCCTGCATGCTGCCCTGGCGAAGATTGTCGGCGGTCAGGTCGCCCTGGAAGAGCAAATCAATCCACAGGTCCTGGGCGGGCTGCGCATTTCCCTTGGTCACCGAGTAATAGATGCCAGCTTGCAGGGGCGGCTGGAGGCCCTCCGCCAGGCCGTCGGGTAGACTGTGAGAGGTGTTGGCCGTCTGCTGTACTTTATTGACGAGGTGAGCCGTTTGCGGGCAAATGAAGCGAACATAACATCAGTAATTCGTGAGCGAATTGCTGGCTATGAGCAAGAGTTGAAGGTAGACGAGCGTGGGACAGTGATTAGCGTTGGCGACGGCATCGCCCGGGTCTATGGACTGGAAAAGGTTATGGCTCAGGAGCTGGTGGAGTTCCCCGGTGGGGTGATGGGGATTGCCCTGAACTTGGAAGAGGACATCGTCGGCTGTATCCTGCTCGGGCCAGATGAGCATATTGTAGAAGGCGATGTCGTCCGCCGTACTGGTCGCATTGCTGAGACCCAGGTCGGTGCGGGAGTCTGGGGTCGGGTGATGACCCCGCTGGCCCAGCCACTGGACGATCCTGACCGGCCCATTGAGGGCGAAACTACTCGTCCGCTGGAAGTCAAGGCGCCGGGAGTCGTCAAGCGCCAGCCCGTCAACGAACCGTTGTATACGGGTATCAAGGTCATTGATGCCCTGACGCCAATCGGGAGGGGCCAGCGTGAACTGATCATCGGCGACCGCCAAACCGGCAAGACCGCCCTTGCCGTTGATACGATTATCAACCAACGTGACAGCGACGTAAAGTGCATCTACGTGGCCATCGGGCAGAAGCTCTCCACAGTTCGGCGCATTGCTGCCATCCTAGAAGAGCACGGGGCAATGGAACATACCTGTATCATCGCTGCGTGTGCCAGTGACCCGGCGGCGCTGCAGTATATCGCTCCCTATGCTGGCTGTACCGTGGGAGAGCACGAGCGCAACAACGGTCGCGACGCCCTGATTATCTATGACGACCTGTCCAAACATGCCACGGCCTACCGCGAGCTTTCCCTGCTGTTGGAACGGCCCCCGGGCCGGGAAGCTTACCCCGGGGACATATTTAACCTCCATTCCCGTCTGCTGGAGCGGGCAGCCAAGATGAGTGACGAAGAGGGCGGCGGCTCGCTTACTGCTCTGCCCATTGTGGAGACCCAGGAGGGCGACTTTTCGGCTTATATTCCCACGAACATAATATCCATTACTGATGGGCAGATATATCTACAGCCCGACCTGTTTCACCAGGGAGTCCGTCCGGCCATTAACGTGGGTCTGAGCGTCTCCCGCGTGGGCGGCGCCGCCCAGCCGAGGATGATGCGTCAGGTGGCCGGGCAGTTGCGCTCCGACCTGGCTACATACCGCGAGTCGGAGGCGTTCACACAATTTGCCGAAGAGCTTGACGCCCACACTCAGCAGATTCTGCGCCGTGGCCAGCGCATGGTTGAAGTACTCAAGCAGCCCCAGTACGTCCCCCAGGCTGTGGAAGACCAGGTCATCGCCATCTTTGCCGGCAGCAAGGGATATTGGGACGAGGCCCCAACAGATGCCGTTGATGAGCTTGAAAACAAGCTGCTTGAGTTCATTCATAAACAGTATCCTGAAATCATCGAAGAGCTGCACAACAAGCAGCAACTTGAGAAACCGGTAGCCGAGGCTCTGACCAAGGCTATCGAAAGGTTCAAAGCAGAAAGCCAGTCCGAAGAGGGTGAATAACAGCGTTGGTGCCGGACAGTGAGTGGGATAATTGATGGCAGCTAACCTTCGTGACCTGCGGCGAAAAATCAAGGGTGTCCAACACATTCGCCAGATCACCCGGGCGATGAAGATGGTGGCTACGGCTAAACTGAGGCGTATTCAGCGCACGGTTGAGAACAGCCGGCGCTACCAGGAAGAATTGCGCCGGTTATTGGCCGATGTGGCCCGGGCCAGTGTCGAGGTGGATCATCCCTACCTGCAGGCGCGCGAAGTCGAGCGTGTGGGCGTGCTGATTGTCGGCGGCGACCGCGGCTTGTGTGGTGCGTTTAATCGTCAGATAGACGAGCAGGCGGTTGAGTTCATTGCGGCGCAATCAGCGCCAGTCGAAGCTATTGCGGTAGGCAGGCGTATGCGCCGGTATGCCGACCGTCACGGGTTTGATGTCGTGAGCAGTCACCCCGCTGTGGAGCGTGCTGGCGATCCTGATATTGACCAGATCCTCGGCGAGGTGCGGTCATGGTACGAAAGCGGCCATGTGGATTTGGTACAGGCGGTATATGCCCGGTTTGACTCACTCGTTCAACACCCGGCAATCAGCGAGCAGCTCTTGCCGCTGTCCCCGCAGGCCTTTGCGGAAGCCACTGGCGATGCCGTCACTGCGCCAGTTGAATATATCTTTGAGCCGCCGGCTGCCCAGCTACTGGCGGAGCTGCTGCCTCGGGCGCTAGAGGTGGAGATTGCCCAGATATTGCTGACGACCCAGGCCTCAGGGCAAGCAGCGCGCATGACGGCGATGACTGCGGCTACCGACAACGCTGACGATATGATCACTGACCTTACTCGTAGTATCAATCGCGCCCGCCAGGAGGAAATCACTGCCCAACTTCTGGATGTGGTGACCGGTGCGCGGGCCCTGCGGTCCTGACCAGCCCGCAGACGAGTGTTTAAGGGACGAACGATATAGATGGCAAACGGAAAAATAGTGGAAATCCGCGGACCAGTTATAGACGTGCGGTTCCCGCGCGACGAATTACCTGACCTGCTAACCGCTCTGCGTATTGTTGATGCTCAGCAGGATATCAATCTAGTCGTCGAGGTCGCCCAGCATTTGGGTGACGACATTGTCCGGTGCGTGGCGATGGACACCACCGATGGCCTGGTGCGGGGGATGGATGTTGAAGACAGCGGTGGCCCCATTTCTGTCCCCGTGGGCGAAGATGTTCTGGGGCGGATGTTCGATGTGCTGGGCAATCCCATTGACGGCCAGCCGGCGGTGGATGGCGATCGCTGGCCTATTCATCGTGACCCGCCTGAATTCGATGAGCAGAGCGTCGCCGAAGAGCAGTTCGAGACCGGCATCAAGCCGATTGACCTGCTGGCTCCCTTCCCCCAGGGAGGCAAAATCGGTCTGTTCGGGGGAGCCGGCGTGGGCAAGACCGTGCTCATAATGGAGCTTATTCGCAACGTCGGCTACGAGCACCGTGGCGTCTCGGTCTTTGCTGGAGTCGGTGAGCGCACTCGTGAGGGTAACGACCTGTGGCTGGAGATGCAGGAGAGTGGCGTCATTGACCGAACCTGCCTGGTCTTCGGCCAGATGAACGAGCCGCCCGGCGCCCGTCTGCGCGTGGGACTGAGCGCACTGACGATGGCGGAGTGGTTCCGCGACCAGCGCGGCCAGGATGTGCTCCTGTTCATTGACAATATTTTCCGGTTTGTCCAGGCGGGGCAGGAGGTCTCGGCGCTGCTGGGCCGGATGCCTTCGGCGGTCGGCTATCAGCCTACTCTGGCCACCGAGATGGGAGCGTTGCAGGAGCGGATTACCTCCACTCACGACGGCTCAATCACTTCTGTACAGGCGATCTATGTGCCCGCTGACGACTACACTGATCCGGCTCCGGCAACAACATTCGCCCATCTGGACGCCAGTGTTACGCTCTCTCGCGAGCTGTTCGAGCAGGCTATCTATCCGGCAGTTGACCCGCTTGACTCTACCTCGCGGCTGCT
>JALGTD010000133.1 GCA_029821515.1 Candidatus Zipacnadia bacterium
ACAGCACTTCGGTCGTCGCCCCTGACTTGCTGGCCACAACAAAGAGAGTCAGCTCGGGTTTGATGCTTTCGGTGACGCGAAGTACCTCAGCAGGCACGGTGCTATCCAGAACTTCTATCCTCGGATAGCCAGCCCTGGCCTCGACGATGCGCTCAAGCGCCCAGGCTCCCAGGCAGCTTCCTCCCATTCCCAGCAAGACTATGTGCTTGAATCCCTCCTGGCGAATCCCATCAGCGAATTGAGCAAGTTCACCAACACGCGGCAGGCAGCGCTCGGGCAACCACAGCCACCCTAACCGGTTTTTGATCTTCTCCTGCTGACCGGGCTCGGAGCTCCACAGACTGGCATCTTTGTTCCAAATCCGCGACGCATACCGCGCGGCACTCATCGTTTGCAGCTCATTGATCACACTAACATCACTCTTCCATTCATTGGTTGATACACAAACTCCCAGCGCAGACCTCTTACTCTTCATCGTCCTCCCCACTGCTATCTATCACCTCGTCCATACTGCCGGAGCGGTATCCCGCCAGGTCGACCGTGACATAGGCAAAGCCCACTTCCTTCAACGCCGCCACCATCTGCTGACGCACTGGCTCCTCCACAAGGCAGGACAGCTCAGCGGGCGAGACCTCTATGCGCGCCAGGAGGCCATGATGCCGCACCCGCAGTTGCCGGAAACCCAACTCGCGCAGGGCCTCTTCGGCCACCTGTATCTGCTCCAGCTTCTCGCGCGTAATCACCTCTCCGTACGGAATCCGCGTAGCCAGGCAGGCATTGACGGGCAGATTCCAGGTGGGCAGTTCGAGCTTGTGCGACAGCTCCCGCACTTCCGCTTTGCTCAGGCCTGCCTCCACCAGCGGCGCCCGTATGCCTAGCTCCTCAGCGGCGCGGTGGCCAGGCCGCCACTGGCTCAGGTCATCAATCTGCTCGGCATGAGCCACCCAGGATAGCTCTTCACGCTGGGCAATCTGTTGCATCTGCCCAAACAAGGCCCGCTTGCATAGGTAGCAGCGATCAGGAGGGTTATCCGCAAATCCCTCCAGGGCGAGGTGGTCCATTTCGAAAGCAATATGCCGCACGCCTAGCTGTTCAGCTACCGCCGCAGCCTGCTCCAGCTCCCAACCGCTAAAAAGCTGGGAGTGCGCTGTAGCAGCGACAGCCTGCTGATCGAGCACCTCCACGGCAATTGCTAACAAGAAGCTACTATCCACGCCTCCCGAAAAGCCTACCAGCACACTGCCCATATCCGCCAGGATTTCTCGTAGCTCATTTAGCTTTTTCTCAGGCTTATCCACTCTGGTTCATTCCCCTCTCAGTCCCACCAACACTATATTCGGCAGCGCAACTGACTTCTCCTTGCCTGCATTCCAGCCTCCTGGTCCGCACGCCCTGCCGCACAGCCCGGGAACTTCGGTGAGACAACCGCTTACAGTATCTCAGCTAAACAGGGACCTTGTTGACAACACTGAGGAGATATGATACACTTGGTGTAGAGGTTAGTCTAGTGATAGCCGCTTAAAGCTACCACAGATACTACAGCGAGTCACTGTACTACTTCGCAACCTACAACTGCAGCAGAGATGGTAACGCGATGGAGGCACTGGGCGACCTACTTCGCTGGTGGCAGGCACTTTCCGCACACTCGCGGATGACTTATGCCATTGTGAGTGTCACGGTAGTTGTTACTTTGGGAATAGCAATATACCAGGGCTACTCCCGCCAACGCAGACAAGCCGAAGCCGCGCAACTGTTGGAAAGTGCCCTGGGCGGCTACGACTACATCGCCAGTGCTCAGGCAACCTTCGCTGTAGGCCCTCCAGAGGGGGAAACTGCCAGCCCCCCAGGCCTCTCACTGCAATTACGGTTCCAGCCTGCCTCTACACTCCCGCATAACTGGCTGGACAACCTGGTTACTTTCGTATTGCATACCGTCTCAGGACTACGGCCGGCCGATCTGCTTATCACTGACAGCCACGGCGAGGTCCTCTACGCTAAAGGGCAACCGACCTCCGCCGCAGCCAGCATGGCCGCTTACCCTTCCCCCTCCGCTATCGCAATCCCCAAGCCCAAGGCCGTCTTCGAAATCCCGATATGGGCCTGGGGGCTGGCAGCACTGATAGCTCTCGCTCTGATCGCTCTCTACCTGCGGCGGGCTGGCCACGGCAACCAGCAAGCCCAAACGAGCGGCGAGACTGCGACCAGCCGACCACCTCAGCTCGAGCAGTTTTTCAGCGAGTTAACCGCTGGCCAGATTACTTCACTGGCCCAAGGTGAACGCCCTGAGGTGGTGGCCGCCCTCCTGCATCACGCGCCGGGCCCGGAAACAGCGTCCGCTGCCCGGCAACAGATGAATGTTCCACCTGGGAGCTTATTTGAACCAACCCGACCGCCGCGAGAAGAAATCTTAGTCTCATTCATCGGGGCATTGCACGCCAGATTGGCGGTAAGCCAGAATACCCTCGGCAATGGTGGTGATCACAGTGAATGAACGGCTGCTGAAAAAAGCGGACATAGACCGGGCCGGGCTGTGGGTAAGGCCAGTACGATTCGAACCAAGCTTCAGCCACGAAAACAACCCGGCGAATACCCCCACAGACAGTGAACAGAGTGTGGCTACCTCCACTGAACCGCAGGATGGGGCGGCGCAGAGGGCGCGCATCAGAAACCTGCTCCACGACCTGACTACCCAACTAGCCCACGACAAAGAGCGCCTGCTGGAGGAACTGCAGCCCCATATTGTTCGCTTAGCTATTGCCATCGCCCGGCGCATTGTCGCCGCCGAGATCCGCCAGGACCGCCGGGTTATTGAGCGTACCGTCAAAGCCGCTCTGGAGGACCTGGCCTGCCACGGGGAACTGCACGTGCGCGTCCATCCCGATGATCGGCCGGTCGTGCAAGATGTCCTACAAACCGACGAAACGTTGCTGGGGCGGCTCTCCAACCTGCGCGTAATCGCTGACGCCAGCATTGAACGCGGAGGCTGTATTGTGGAAAGTGACCATGAAATCGTTGATGCTGACATCTCCACTCAACTGGCCCAGATTCACCGAAACCTACCGGCATATACAGAGCAATAATCACACCAGGAACACATTTTATGTCTATACAGCCGATCATCGACAAACAAGTCCAGCAATTTGAACACCTGATTGAGCAGGCTCGGACAGCCGGCCGGTTCCAGCGAGCCGGAACGGTAGTGGAGATATCCGGGTTGACAATCGTGGCCCGAGGCCCGGCTGCGCAGATCGGTGAACTGTGTGCCCTGCAACCGGGCGGCGGCGATGATCCGATCTACGCTCAGGTGGTGGCCTTCCGCGAGAATCATACCATTCTGCTGACGCTCGGCTCACTGCGGGGTGTCCAGCCAGGCTGCCGCGTGGTGGCTATCGGACAGCAACTGCAAATCGGCACAGGGCCACAGATGCTGGGGCGGGTGGTAGACTGCTTTGGCCGTCCGCTGGATGACAAAGGCCTCATTGCTGTCTACAGCCATCGGCCTTTGGAAAACGCTCCGCCACCGCCATTGAAGCGTCGCCGCATAACCGAGCCGCTGTGGGTGGGAGTGCGCGCCATTGACGGCCTGCTCACCTGCTGCCAGGGACAGCGACTGGGCATCTTCTCCGGAGCTGGCGTCGGCAAGAGCGTACTGCTGGGGATGATCGCTCGTAACAGCAGTGCCGATGTCAACGTAATTGCGCTTGTCGGCGAGCGCGGGCGAGAAGTTCTCGATTTTCTGGAGCGTGACCTGGGCGAGGGGCTAGCCAAATCCGTCGTTGTGGTGACCACATCCGACCAACCCCCGCTGCTGCGGGTGCACACCGGGCTGGCCGCTACCGCCATTGCTGAATATTTCCGCGACCAGGGCGCCAATGTTCTGTTGCTGATGGACTCGCTAACCCGCCTGGCACACGCCCAGCGTGAAGTCGGCCTGGCGGCCGGCGAGATGCCTACCACCGGCGGCTATCCACCGTCACTCTACACTATGCTGCCCAGCCTTTTGGAACGGGCCGGCGCCACTCAGCAAGGCACAATAACAGGCCTTTACACCGTGCTGGTCGAGCAGGACGACCTTCAGGACCCGGTCGGCGATGCCGCTAGTGCCATTCTCGACGGGCGCATCGTGCTCTCCCGACAGCTCGCCGAAGCTGACCACTACCCAGCTATTGATATCACCCGCTCGGTCTCGCGGCTGATGGCCGATGTCGTTGAGCCAGACCACCACCAGGCCGCAACCCAGTTCCGGTCGCTACTGGCAGCCCGCAATGGGGCCCGGGACCTAATAGACGTGGGGGCGTACACCCGTGGCAGCGATGCCCGTGTAGACCGGGCCCTGGCGCTACGCGCCGAGATGAACCAGTTCCTGCAGCAGCGTCCTGACGAGTATTCGCCCTCCGACCGCACCCGCCAATGGTTGACAGGCCTGATGAATGCCTGAGAAAGACCCGATGAACGAACGCATCGCCCGGATGGCCAAAATCCTGGAGCACCGTGCAGAGCAAGAACAGCTATGTCAACGACGAGCGGCGATCTGCCGCCAACTGGTTCGTACAGCCGAGGCCAGACTGACCAAATTGCGCCAGGAACGGGCCGCTCTGCGCAACGACACAGGTAGACAAGTCCCAACTACTGTTCACTGGCATCAACAACACCAGCGCGCACTGGCCGACCTGGACCGGCGCATAACACGAATCCAGAGTATACACCAACAGCTTGCGCAAAGAGCCTCTCGAAGACAGGCCGAGCTGGTCAATGCTGCTCAACTGCAGCGCGCTGCCAAAAAGGTTACTACTCGGCTCCAGCAGCAAGCAACTCAAGCTGACCGCCGCAGTCAGCAAAAGCAACTCGACGACCTGGTGCGCACCAAGCGAATCATCCGCAACTCTACTTCTAATGCTACTGTCACCTGATACCACATATCAGAGGCCGCGGTTCCCTGCCGCCTGGCAACTAAGCAGCCGGGAACGACAGGCACTGCAGGCCCAATTGCCGACGCTGACCGAGGCGCTGGGCCGCGTCAGCCGCAGCTATCTGGGCACAGATGCCACCGTCGGCACCCCTCAGTTACTCTGGCAAGAGTCTGAATTAGAGGAGATACAACAAGTCACCGGGCCCACGCTGGTCTCACGCTTCGGTGACTCCCGCCAGATGGAAACGAGGATACCCCAGGCACTGGCAGCACGCTGCGTCGGCCCATTACTGGGATACCCCTGGAAGCTGGAGCTATCCTCCGAAGAATTGACCCGGATAGACCGGGCCATCTTGCAGCCGTATCTGGAAGCGCTGGCCGACAGCGTCCTGCGCACACTTTTTGGCAGCCGTGGCCGACACCAGATGTTATCTGCCGATGCCCCGCAGTCCCCGCTTGCCTCCGAAAGCTTTGCTGTAGCAGTTCCCCTGGAGGCAAGTGTCAGTCGGCACGACATAGTGATAGCAGCGCCAACCGCAGCCTGGCGCAATAACCTCACAGCCGATTCCAATACTGAGCCTGCCAGGCTCAAACCCAGCCAACTGTATGCCCTCCCGGTGTATCTGGAGGCTGTCCTGCCTGCTCCATCTCTAAGGTTGACCGAACTGCAAGCGCTGGCCCGTGGGGACGTGCTGCTGCTGCCTAACAGCCAGAAAATGCTTGTGCAACTGCAAGCCGCCGGTCGGCCGGTCGCCGCCGGACAGGCGGGCGCCCAGGGCGGTCAGCTTAGCGTACGGTTACTGACGACAAATACTTACAGCAGGAGCCACATAGCTATGAGTGAGCAGCCCGACACTGCCCCCCAGTCTGAGCAGCAACTGTCCTCAGCCCAAACGCCCGAGGTCATACGCACAGGTGAGACGAACCTGGAGTCACCGGATGGGATTCCGGTCGCGATTCAGATCCGGCTGGGACGAGTCGTTATGCCGCTGGGCGAACTGCAGGAGCTTCGCGCTGGGGCGGTGGTAACCCTGGATCGCAGCCTGGATGACTCCGTAGAGATTCTGGCCGGTAATAAGCTGGTCGCCCGTGGCGAGATCGTGGCGGTCGAAGACCAACTGGGAGTTCGTATCTTGCAGGTAGCCGATCCACACCTGGCCCAGAGCGAAGCTCCCCACTAGTTGCTACCCTCTGTTGAAGCTACCTCTACCCGCGATCTGTCTATCCTTATCCACTTATTTGCTACTGGCCGGATTTGTGGCCTTTCTGGTAATCCAGCGCGGCTGCAATCAGCCCACGGAACAGCGGGTGCGCGCGGTTGGGCCGCGACTTGAACTCCGGGTGGGCCTGGGTAGCAATAAAGAAGGGATGCTCCGGCAACTCGATAAGTTCAACCAAATCACCTTCCGGCGAGGTGCCCGAGAAGACCATCCCGGCCGCCTCCAGCTTGTCACGATAAGCGTTGTTCACTTCGTAGCGGTGGCGGTGGCGCTCGGAAATCTCGGTGGATTCGTACAACTGGGCGGCTAGCGATCCAGAAGTGAGCACGCACGGATAGGCCCCCAGACGCATAGTGCCCCCCATCTCAGTAACGTATTCCTGTTCTTTCAGATAGATTACCACCGGATGGGGGGTTTCCAACTCGAATTCGCGAGAATTAGCGCCGGCCAGGCCACAGGCATTGCGGGCAAACTCCACCACTGCGCACTGCAAGCCCAAACACAGCCCCAGGAAGGGAAGGTTATTCTCGCGAGCATACTGAATGGCGGTGATNNNNGTGATTTTCCCCTCTATGCCGCGGTCGCCAAAGCCGCCCGGCACCAGAATTCCCGCTACCTCGCTGAGAAATTCTTCCGGCCCCTCTTCTTCGATCTCTTCCGAATCCACGTACTCAATAGACACGCGGGCATCATTAGCTGCACCCGCATGACTCAGTGCTTCGGTCACCGACAGATAGGAGTCGTGCAGGTTCATATACTTGCCGACCATAGCAATCTTAACCTGGTGGCTCGGCGATTTTATCCGCTTGACCAGATCCCGCCAGTCGTCCAGGTCAGGCTCACCAGAAGACAGGCCAAGCCGGTTGGTCACCAGTTCGGCTATGCCCTGGCGCTCCATTGCCAGGGGTATCTCGTAGAGATTGTCAGCGTCGCGGCCTTCAATGACATTGGCGCCCGGCACATCACAAAACAGAGAAATCTTGTTGCGAATCTCCTCGGTGATGGGCAGCTTGCTGCGACAGACGATCAGAGTCGGCTGGATACCCGCCCGCCGGTCAATACGCATCTGGCGAATGGCTTCCAGAAACGGTTCGCCTTCGATGTCACCGACCGTTCCACCGATTTCCACGATGCAGATATCCGCGTTATGATGGCGAGCGGCCGCTCTGATACGCTCCTTGATTTCATCAGTGATGTGGGGAATAACCTGCACCGTCTGGCCCAGATAGTAGTCGCCATCGCGCTCATTGGCGATGACGTCACCGTAGACTTGTCCAGTGGTAATATTAGCAAGCTGGCTGAGTGGCTCATCAATAAAGCGCTCATAGTGACCCAGGTCCAGGTCAGTCTCGGCCCCGTCGTCGGTTACATAGACCTCACCGTGCTGGAAGGGATTCATCAGCCCGGCATCAACGTTGATATAAGGGTCAATTTTGACCAGAGCCACCCGGTAACCGCGCCGCTTGAGCAGCAAGCCCAGCGAAGCGGCGGTGATGCCCTTGCCGATGGCAGAAACTACCCCGCCGGTTACAAAAACGTACTTCGTAGTCATCAGTGTCTCCTGGTTCGAGTGGTATGTAGTGGTAAATTTCATTCATACCATTCGCCATTCCCCCAGGTAATCCTGCCTCGTTATCCTACGCTCTTACCTGGAGCATCCCTCTTGCGACCCACAGGATCGGCCCCAAGACATCAGGAAGGTGAATTTACTGTGGGAAGGAAATAGATGAGTACATCTATTTTATCCAGTTGACCGGCGGCTGACAGGATGTAATGCTTATAGAATATGCCGTCAGGCCACGGAGCGGAGGCAATATTCAGAGATGACAGTTGATATTCCCAAACTGAAATCCAATCTGCTGTGGTCAGCAACACCCACTCCACTCACCGAGGATATGGAAATTGATGCAGGGTCGGTCCAGCGACTCGTCGAGCACCATATCAAACTTGGCATCACCGGTCTGTTCCTGCTGGGCACCTGCGGCGAAGGTCCCTGGATGCCTGATCGGCTGCGCTGGGAGCTAGTAAGGCAAACCGCCAGCTACAATGACGGCCGGCTGACGATAGCTGTGCAGGTCACTGACAATTCAGCGCCGCGCATTCTGGAAAACACGGAGATGGCCGCCGAAGCAGGTGCGGATATCGCCGTCATC
>JALGTD010000134.1 GCA_029821515.1 Candidatus Zipacnadia bacterium
CAACCGGCAGATCAAATGGCCCGGTCACGGGGTCGCCCCCAACCGCTCCTTCCAGTTTGTGGAAGGGGAATATATGAAGGCAGAGGAGTACGACGAATTCCTTCGTGATCCCTCTGACTGGACCGTCCGCAAGTACATGCCACGTATCTTTGGCGCCCTTCAGGGGTTGGGTATGTTGCCGCCTCTGACCTCGATGCTGGCCGGCTATGTCGGGGCCGGGATCACGGGCATTTTGATGATCCCACCCGTCGCGGCAGCCTTTGCTGCTCTTTCCCAGGCTGCCCAGGTGTCGGCTCAATGGAGCATGGCCTATGCCCAGTTCGAGCAAAAGATGAATGGCATGGGATACCCTGCCTACTCCGCGGCGGTGGCGCTAGCGCCGTACGACCTTATCTCGGACATGCTGCGCGGGATGAGGGGTGCGATGGTGGATATGTATCGCTGTCCAGACAAGCTAGTGGCAGCAATGGAAAAGGTCCTGCCGGACCAAATCGGCGGGGCCATCGGCCAGGCCAAGATGAGCGGAAACCCGCGTGTATTCATCCCCTTGCACCGTGGTGCGGATGGCTTTATGTCCAATGAGCAGTTCGAGACCTTTTACTGGCCTACGCTAAAGGCCCTCATCCTGGCGCTGATAGATGCGGATCTAACTCCCAGCCCCTTCTTTGAGGGTGGTTACGAACAGCGCCTCCAATATCTCAAGGAATTACCTCCAGGCAAGGTGATGGGCCTGTTTGACCGGTCGGACCTGGTCAAAGTCAAAAAGGTATTGGGCGATACCATGTGCATCGTGGGTGGCATGCCGGTCTCGTTGCTGCAAAGCGGCACGCCGGAGCAGGTCCGGGACGAGACCAAAAAGATCATCGAGGCCGTGGGCCAGGATGGCGGTTTTATCATGTCCAGCAACACTGTGCTCGACGAGGCGGACCCCGAATTGGTGCGGGTGTGGGTGGAAGCCACCAGGGAATACGGCGCACACTGATGCAGGCGATGAACAAGCGCTGACAGAGACGAACAACACCTGCCAAGAAACAGCTTTTGGAAAGACACAAAACCCGCCGCCAGGCTATTTCTTGCAGAATAAAGAACACGGCAAGGATTTTGGGTGCTAGCAAGGGGCTTTGACGATCTCCTTCGGGAGGGCTGTCAAAGCTCCTTAATTCTGACGCGATTCCGTCCGAGTGCGCCCACTTGCGTAAATTAAATTTGTGATTCTTGGTTGCTCTCTGTATAATACTCAAGTGCGAATCTACTGAAAGAAAGAAGCTACGATGGCGCGGTTGAAAAGCGGTTGGTCTGGCTGGAAGAGTCGTGCCGCGTTGCCACCCTCAATAACGACAAGGAACGCATCACCAACGATGCCCAGTATCGAGTTTGCCGGCCTCTCCCTGGCCATTGTGATGGCAAGTTTGAACATTGGTGCACTCGCGGGACCACCGGCCCTTGGCGCTATCCTCAGCACTGGCAGTTGGACAGCAGGCAGCGTCTGTTTGGTGATTGTAACAGGTATTGGCACAATTATCGCGTGGTTCGTGTCCAGGAGGTTGAGAGCGAAATGACAGTTCACATCGACTTTGAGCCGATAGGCCGCCGGGGCGAGTGCCCACCCGATCAATCACTGCTCGATTGCGCCCGCCAACTCGGCGTGGACCTGGTCAACTTTTGCGGTGGGGCCGGGACCTGCGGCTGCTGCAAAGTGCAGGTGATTGAGGGTGATGTCTCGGAACCGACGGCAACAGAACAGGAATTCTTGGCGCCTGAGGAACTAGCAGCCCGCTACCGGCTGGCATGTCGGGCCATTCCCCTGGGTGATTGCAGGGTGCGCGTGCCGCCGGAATCGCTGACCGCCCCACAGCGAACTCAGGTCGAAGGATTGCAGGTCGCTGTGGAGCCGGATCCACCAGTGCGCGCTTACTCAGTCCAGGTGCCTCCTCCATCTCCTGAAGGTGGAGACTTGCGCGCCGATGTCGAGCGGTTGGCAGAGGCGCTGGCGCAGCAACATCAAGTGGACGGCTGCATCGTAGACATCGAGGCCCTACGCAACATCTCTCCACAGTTGAGAGACGAGGGCTGGCGCGTCAGCGTCGCAGTACGGGGCAAGGAGATCGTGGACGTCAGGCCCCTGTCCCATCGCATACTCGGCTTGGCTGTAGACCTGGGAACGACCAAGATCGCTGGTTATCTGATGGACCTGGAGAGTGGTCGAACATTGGCATCCCAGGGCGTTATGAATCCTCAGATCACCTATGGCGAGGACCTCGTTGCCCGCATGGCTTTTGCCAAGAGAACCCCATCCAACGCGGCGCGCTTGCAAGAGCTAGTGACAGAGGCGATCAACCAGTTGGCCCTGGAACTGTGCGCCGAGGCAGACACCGAGTCGTCGCAGATCGTCGAGGCAGTGCTGGTAGCCAACACGGCTATGCACCACCTCTTGCTGAGGCTGCCGGTGGCCCAACTGGCCCGCGCGCCCTACGTACCAGCCGTCAAGTCGGCGCTGGACCTCAAGGCGCGTGATGTGGGTCTGCGCATCGCGCCGGGGGGCTATTTGCATCTGCTGCCCAACATCGCCAGCTACGTCGGCGCGGACCACGTGGCAATGCTGTTGGCTATCGAGATTGCCCAGGCTGAGGGGATCGTGTTGGCTCTCGACATTGGAACCAACACCGAAATCTGTCTGGCCAACAACGGCAAGCTAACCAGCCTTTCGTGCGCTTCTGGCCCAGCCTTCGAGGGCGCGCACATCAAGCACGGTATGCGAGCGGCCAACGGCGCTATCGAACGCCTGCGGTTGGTGGGTGATCGGATCGAATATCAAACCATCGGCGGCGCTCCGCCGGTGGGCCTATGCGGGTCCGGTATTCTGGATTGCCTGGCCCAACTCTACCAAGCCAGAGTGGTGGATGACAAGGGCCGCATGGGCGAGCATCCCCGAGCTCGAGACAACGGCGGAGATCGCGAGTTTGTGCTGGTGAGTGAGGACGAGCGGGAAGCGGGACAGCCAGCCATTACCTTCACTCAGAAAGACGTGCGAGAGTTGCAGTTGGCCAAAGGCGCGATGCTCGCCGGCATTCAAGTGCTTTTGGAGGTAAACGGTCTCTCTGAGGAGGCGATTGATCGAGTGATTATTGCCGGGGCCTTTGGCACCTACATCGACGTCGCCAGTGCAATCGCCATCGGTATGCTACCGAGGCTGCCGCTAGATCGCTTCCGGCAGGTGGGCAATGCCGCCGGGATAGGAGCCAAGCTGGCCCTTATCTCCCGCAGCAAGCGGGCAAAGGCCCAGGCAATTGCCCGCCGCGTCGGCTACGTCGAGTTGGCCGCCTTTCCACAATTCACCAAAACCTTTGCCAGGGCGATGTACCTGGGTTAACCCAAGACCCTCCCCCGATTTTGTGGGCAGGGGGTAAGCTACACCCTGCTGCTGGTAGAGTTGCTCATAGGCTTCAGGGCTAGGATAGTCCAGCGACGAGATAAGCCAGGAAGCGGGCCGGGTCATTGTCCCCCTCGTCCAACGAGAGCCAGGCCACGAGCCGCCCCCTCGCCGACTCGCCGATTCGCTGATTCGCTGATTCGCCGACTCGCTGACTCGCCCACTCGCTCAACAGCGTCGTCTTGCCAAAGCCGGCCGGGGCAGAGATGAGCGTCAGTTTGCGCTGCAGCCCTGTGTTCAACTGTTCGATCAGGCGCGGACGCGAGACCAGATTGGGCCGAACAGGTGGGATATAGAGTTTGGTTTTCAGAAGGGGTGTGGTCAATTTGCTCTCCTTAATACCACTTTCTCAGGATGTTGTCCCATCCGATGGGGCTGACGTGTTCCAGTAGCGACCGGTCATCATCCCTGGCTGGGCCTCCTTCCCGCCACCAGCGCGAGCACCTCCAGTGTCAGCGTGCTGGCTGCCAACCCAATGTAGAGCCAGATGCCCCAGAACCGGCCCGAGCGCAGCCCCGATTCGGACACGAGCGGCAGCAGGCTCAAGACGGCGGCCAGCCCCCACGCCATCAGGTGGAATACTCGCAAGCGTCGCGAGTCTCTACCCCGGACCAGGAGCAGCGTGGTGAAAAAGGGCAGCACGAGCAGGAATAGGAGCATCATGAAGAGGAACACGCCGAGGAACTCGCGGGCCCTATCGGCAAGAACCGTCGCCCCCGTCACCAGCCCCGCGCTCATGCTGAGGAACGCGCCGGCCATAAAGGTAAGAACCGTTGCCCCCGACACCAGCCTCACGCAGCGCCCGTTTTCTAGCAGGATGTTGGGGTCGCGGCACCACTCTGCCGGCGGCACACCATCTGCCGTGTAGGTCCAGGGGCCCATCATTGCCACCAGCAGCAACATCAGCACTGCCACTCGCCCAACATTCTTGTGCTCGTTAATCCACGACATGGCCTGCCTCCTACATACCAGCTTTCCCTCACATCCTATTCACCTTCTCTTACGTCTCAATCCGCCCAACTTGTACACCAGCGCGTCCATCTGCCGGTCGGTGGCCTCGAGCGTTCGGCAAGCTCACGCCAGGTTTGACGCTGGTAGAGCAGCAACACCTTCTCCTGACGACCCTGCATCTTGCTGAATTCTAGCACAATCGCAGCATAAAGGGAAGGGGCTGCGGGTACAGTTCAAAAGTCTAGGGAAAAGAAAGACCAGCATCTTACAAATTGCGAAAACGGGGCATTTGAGCACTAAAAAGGCCGTTCGGGTGGCTCTGTGGCAGGTCTACGGCGCAGTTGCTCAAAGTCCCCCAGAGTTTTGAATTATACCCAGGGGCTGCTCAGCACTTGACTGTTTCGCACAAGTGTGGTAAAATATCATTTGTAGGACGAAGTAGGTTTTGGCTGTAATATCAAAGACTGCCCGGGCTTGCGGAGACTGGGCAGTTTTTTTGTTTTGCCCGCGCTGCTTCGCCTAAAATCACACAAATTAAGGAGTACAGAAAATGGCTGAAAAAGAAAACGGAACCGTCAAATGGTTCAACGATGCTAAAGGATATGGCTTTATCTCTCGTGAGGCCGGAGAGGACGTATTTGTCCACCACTCGGACGTCG
>JALGTD010000135.1 GCA_029821515.1 Candidatus Zipacnadia bacterium
GATAGGCTCGTCGCAGTAGTCGAGGTAGGGAGCCAAGTCACCTTCAGAGGCAGCGGCCTGGAAGGCAGCGTTGATCGCCTCTGCATCGGCTTTCTGGTCAACCTCAACGACCAGGTCAACGATCGAGCCGGTCGGGGTGGGCACGCGCATGGCCATTCCGTCCATCTTGCCAGCGAGTTCGGGAATGACCAGACCAATAGCCGCCGCCGCACCGGTCTTGGTGGGGATGATGTTGAGCGCGGCAGAGCGGGCCCGGCGCAAATCCGAGTGGGGGAAGTCCAGGAGCCGCTGATCGCTGGTGTAGGAGTGGACGGTGGTCATAAAGCCATGGCTGATGCCGAAGCTATCGTTGAGCACCTTGCACAATGGCGCCAGGCAGTTGGTGGTGCAGGAAGCATTGGAGAGAATGTGGTCGTTCGCCGGATCGTAAGCGGCAGTGTTAACGCCCAGCACCACCGTGCAGCACTCGCCCTTGGCCGGTGCCGAAATTATCACTTTGCTTGCCCCTGCATCGAGGTGCCAGGCAGCCTTGTCCACCTCCCGGAAAACGCCGGTTGACTCCAGCACGATATCCACGCCCATATCTTCCCACGGTAACTGCTTGGGGTCGCGGATTTCCAGCGCCGCAATGCTCTTGCCGTCCACGGTAATTGCTTCTCCGCTGATCTCCACCGTTCCGGGATACTTGCCATAAACGCTGTCATACTTCAGCAGATGGACAAGCGTATCGTTATCCGTTAGGTCATTGACGGCAACGACGTCAAGCTCGTCGGGGAACTGCTCCTGGATGATCTTGAAGACCTGTCGTCCGATGCGTCCAAAGCCATTAATACCTACTTTTGCAGCCATTTTGCATACCTCCTGATGGAATTGAAGTTACTAACTGGGTACTTGTAAAACCACTCAAGCCAACTGCAGACCACTGGGTTCAGTTGCTATATAAGGAAGCTCTCGCTGTGTTTAGCTGCGATATCGAGCAGTGCATCACTCAGTTTTTCTGGGTCGTGTCGTGCCAGGTTATCTGCAGAGACTAAATCGCGGCAGACAGGAATGAAACCCAGCTTGGCGATTTCCTTAGCAGCCGGTGCCACAAAGCCTGCTCCCTCTTCTTCGTATCGGGCCAGCACATCAGCAGAGGGCTTGGCATCATTGAGCAATACGTAATCAAAGACCCGCTCCGAGACGTGCCGACGGATAGCCTCAATATGGTCAACCGCCCCAAAGTCGTCAGTCTCGCCCGGTTGCGTCATCACGTTACAAACCAACACCCGAATCGCATCAGTACGGACCAGTGCTTCGGCCACCTCCGGCACCAGCAAGTTCGGCACGATGCTGGTAAAGACGCTGCCTGGGCCTAGCACTACCAATTGCGCTTGCTCAATAGCTTCTATAACATCGGGTACAGCCACCGGATTCGGTGGATCCAGGTAAACCCGCTCTATCTGCTGACCACCAGCGCGGGCCACAGCCAGCTCTCCGCGCACCGACTGACCATCGCGCAGCTTAGCACACAGCGTCACATTCTGCAGAGTCGGCGGCAATACCCGGCCGCGGATCGCCATAATCTGGCTACTGGCAATGACAGCCTCTTCAAGATCTCCGGTGATTTCGGTCAGTGCCGCTATAAACAGGTTTCCGAAGCTATGCCCACTCAGCGCACCGTCCGCCGATCCGAAACGGTGCGAGAACAGCCGCGTCATCATCGGCTCAGAGTCGGCCAGCGCCACCAGACAACTGCGCAGGTCACCGGGAGGCAGTACACCAAGATCCTCCCGCAGTCGCCCGGAGCTGCCGCCTTCATCAGAAACAGTTGCCACCGCCGTGATGTTGGTGGTACGCCGTTTCAAACCCCGCAACAGACTCCCCAATCCCGTTCCGCCCCCCACTACCACACAGGGTAGACCCACGGCGGCATCGCGCCGCGAGATCATTACATCTACCAGCCGCTGTTCCTCGGCAGGCAAGAAAGTCCGGGCAACAGCCCTCAGCGTGCCTCGTATACCCAATATCACTGCGAACAGACCTAGGGCTATGCTTAGGCAACCGTAGGAGAATGCGTACTGCGAACCCCCGAACCAAGCGGTCACGTCATAGGCAAACTCGTTGAAAAGCAGCACCGCACCAAGCCCCGCCAGCAATAGCCCGACGAAGACCAGAGCATACCAGCGCTTGATACCCAGCCCGGGAACCAGCCAACGCAGAGGGTGGGGCACTTTGCCAGTATCAATGTTCATCGCTCACCGTCTCCTCGGTCAGCTCCACCTGCCAGTACAATTCGCTTCCACCACAAAAAAAGAGCCAGCGGCAGCCCTTGCAGTGCCGCTTGGTAGTGACGTGTTTGTTACCTATTTCGGGCGTGCGGCACTACGACGGCCCAAATTCCATATATTGAGTATAACAATAAATCAGGCTATCGTCAAATAGCTTGTGCCGTCGGCGAAGTTAAGCCCCCAATCGCATCAACACCCTTGACTACCGTGCGCTGTGTTGCTATCATAATATGCTAATCATCAAGCTGTGCAACTAGATGAAGGTCACCTAGGACCATCCGGAGAAAAACAGTCGGATCCCAGTGACCAAACCAAGCTGGTGCGGAGAAACGGCTGTGACACAGCAAGGTTTTTCCGCACCCAAGCTATTGACTTCCCAAATCTTCTTAGAGAGTGATATGGACTACACTAAGACACTAAATCTACTTAAGACTGATTTCCCGATGCGGGCCAATCTTCCTGAGCGCGAGCCAGAGATTCTGGATTGGTGGCAGCAAATAGACATCTACCAGAAAGTGCGGGAGAGCAGACGAGATGCGCCGACCTGGGTTCTGCATGATGGCCCGCCCTATGCTAATGGGAATATCCATCTGGGCCAGGCGCTAAACAAGATACTCAAAGACATTACCACCAAGTACAAGACAATGCGGGGCTACGACTGCCCCTATGTGCCCGGCTGGGACACCCAGGGCTTGCCCACCGAGCAGGCGGTGCAAACCGAGTATGGCATTGACCGCCACGAGGTGCCAGTCCTGGAATGGCGGAGCAAGTGCCGAGAGCTAGCTTTGAAATACGTCGAAGTCCAGCGCGAACAGTTTCAGCGCCTGGGGGTTCGCGGCGATTGGGATAATCCCTACCTGACCCTTGACAAAGACTATCAGGCCCGCCAGATAGAGGCCTTCGGGAAGATCGCCCTGCGGGGACTGGTCTATCGAAGCTTGCGGCCGGTCTACTGGTGTTACCACTGCGAGACCGCGCTGGCCGAGGATGAAATCGAGTATGTTACCAAGACCTCAGACGCCATCTATGTGGCTTTTGAACTGCACAACGCGTCGCAGTACTTCGAGCAGTTACCTAAGGGTGCCATAGCTCACATAATCATTTGGACTACAACCCCGTGGACCATCCCTGGCAACACAGGCATAGCGGTCGGTGAGCACTATCAGTACACACTGGTCAGAGCCGATGACCATTATTACGTAATAGCCCAGGAATTGCTGAGCGAGTCTATGCAGCAGATCGGACTCTCTGACTACGAAGTGGTCGAGACTAAACCCGGCAAGGAGCTTGTTGGGCTGACAGCTCAGCACCCACTATACGACCGGATCTCGCCGGTCGTGCTGGCCGATCATGTCACACTCGAGCAAGGCACCGGTGCAGTGCACACTGCTCCTGGCCATGGACTGGAAGACTACCAGGTGAGCCTGGAGTACGGCCTGGATATCGTCAGCCCACTGGACGACTACGGTAGATTCACTGACGAGGCCGGCCCCGACCTGGAAGGCCTGGTCTGCGACGAAGCCAACGAGAAAGTCCTGGAGTTGCTGGCAGCTCGCGGTGCACTGCTGGCGCGCACTACATTAGAACACGAATATCCCCATTGCTGGCGCTGTCATCAGCCCGTTATCTATCGGGCTACGCTGCAATGGTTTATGGATATTGACCAGCTTCGCGAGCAGGCCCTGGCGGAGATTGCCCAGACGCAGTGGATTCCCGCCTGGGGGGAGAGCCGCATCGCTGGTATGGTGGAAAGCCGGCCTGACTGGTGCATCAGCCGACAGCGCTCCTGGGGCGTACCCATTCCAATATTCTACTGCGCTAACTGCAGCGAAGTTCTGCTAACCGAAGAGACAATTGCTTATGTGCGGGATCTGGTTGCCGAGCATGGCGCCGACGTCTGGTTTGCCCGCGAAGCTGCAGAATTGCTTCCTCCGGGGACTACCTGTCCGAAATGCGGCGCGGACTCTTTCATCAAAGAGCCCGATATTATGTCAGTATGGGTTGACTCGGGCTGCAGCCACTATTGTGTGATGCGCACTCATCCGGAACTGAGCTATCCTGCCGACCTGTATCTGGAGGGCGACGACCAGTACCAGTGCTGGTTCCAGACCTCTTTGTGGGTCGCAGTAGCCCTGGGCGACCCTGCTCCTTACAAGACCGTTGTTGGCCATGGCTTCTTCGTGGATGATGCCGGCCAGAAGCTCTCCAAGAGCAAGGGTAACATCATTGACCCAGCTGAGGTTTACGAAAACTACGGAGCAGATGTTCTGCGGCTATGGTTCACCTACGCCAACGTCCGCCAGAAGATGCATCTTAGTGATGATATCTTCCAGCAGGTTGCCGAAGTCTACCGGCGCACCCGCAACACCATCAGGTTCCTGCTGGCCAACCTGCAGGACTTCGACCCGGCCACCGATAGCCTGAAGCCAGAGCAGATGCGCGAGATTGATCGCTGGGTGCTGCTGAGGCTGAACCGAATTGTCAGACGGATGACCAAGGCGTTTGACCGCTGGGACCTGCACCTGTTCTATCACGACGTGCACGGCTTTTGCACTAATGATCTGAGTGCCTTCTACCTGAATGTGCTGAAGGACACTCTATACACCGACCTGCCCGACTCGCCAGCCCGCCGGTCGGCCCAGACTGCGCTGTGGCATCTACTGCTGGCTATCACCAAAATGATTGCGCCGACGCTGACGTGTACCGCTGATGAGATATGGCAGCACGGCCGAGAAATTGACCCGTCGCTGCCTATCAG
>JALGTD010000136.1 GCA_029821515.1 Candidatus Zipacnadia bacterium
CACCCCACCAAGATTGAGGTACGCTTCAGCAACCCCGGCGAAATGCATAATCTGGTCCAGCAAGCGGTGGAGAATGCTCTGGCCGAAGCCGGTCTGCGGTCGCTACCGTCAACAGAGGCCCAGCTCGGCGAGGACGCTGAGCTGCCGGCGGGGCGCCTCGCCCCAGTCGACTTCCAGCAGAGCAGCCGGGTCAAACGCCTGCGCGTCAACCCCTTTTTCGACCAGGTAGACGAGCGTGAAGATGGGCTTGACGTCCACGCGGCTCCGGCTACGGTGGCGGGGCTTGCCCCGGCAGAGACCGCCGCTGAAGCGCCAGACACCGAGGAACGGCAGCTCAGTATACTGGGACAAGTTAGTGCGACATATCTGGTCGTTCAGTATGGCGACGACCTGCTGCTAATAGATCAGCACCGCGCCGCCGAGCGAGTCATATTCGATCGCCTGGTGGCCCAGCCCCGACGCCTGACTCGCCAGCTTTTGGCTGTGCCGGTCACGCTGGAGCTCGGCTCGGAGCAGGTGGCAGCGGCGGAAGACCACTGTGAGTTGCTGGCGGAGATGGGCTTTGAGATTGAGCCATTTGGCGGGAACAGCTATATCCTGCGCTCGGTGCCGGCGCAGCTTACCGAAAGCAGCCCGGGCGCGGTTGTCGAAGCTATTCTTATCCTCGCCAGCATTTCCTGTCATGCCGCCATCAAGGCCGGGCAGCGACTCACTGAAGAAGAAATGCGTAAGCTGATCTCAGATCTGCTGGGCTCGGAGACCCCGGCCGTTTGTCCCCACGGTGACCCGGTGATTGTCAGCATGCAGGCTGCCGAAATCAATCGCAAGTTTCATAGAGACGCACGCGGCGACTGAGTGATGATTCTGGAAGATAGCCCGATTCCTCTGTTAGTGATCGCCGGCCCGACAGCCGCAGACAAGACCGCTGCGGCTATTGAAGTCGCGGGAGCAGTCGGCGGGGAGATAGTCTCGGCGGACTCTATGCAGATCTACCGCACAATGGATATCGGCACCGCCAAACCCACACCCCAGGAGCAGCGCCAGGCTACCTTCCACCTCATTGATATCGTTGACCCGGATGAGGATTACAATGTGGCACTGTTTCAGCAAGACGCACAGCAGGCAATAGTTGACATTCATCGCCGCGGCCTGCTGCCCATTCTGTGCGGCGGGACAGGACTGTATATCCAGGCAGTCATCGAACATTTTGACTTTCCGCCTGGTCCCCACGATGAGCAGGCCCGCCAGCGCCTGGAAGAGGAAGCGGCCGAGCTGGGCACCGAAAAAATGCATCACCGTCTAAGCGAAGTTGACCCGGAGGCTGCCACCCGCATCGAGCCACAAGATCTACGCCGGATCGTCCGCGCGCTGGAGGTGTACGAGCTGACCGGCCAGCCGCTTTCCGGGCAGCAGTGCGTTGACGAGACGGCTCCAGTCAAGTATAATATATTATCTTACGTGCTGACCTGCCCCCGAGCGCTACTGTATGAGAGAATAGAGCGGCGCGTTGACGAAATGATGAGCCGTGGGTGGCTGGCCGAGGTGCAACGGCTGCGTAGAGCCGGCTACCACCGCCAGATGCAGTCAATGCAAGCCATCGGCTACCGCCACCTACTGGAATATCTGGAAGAGGGCACAGACCTGGGCAAGACCGTGGCGGAGATCAAGCGTGACATCAGGCAGTTCGCCAAGCGCCAACTGACGTGGTTCCGCAACAGGACAAACTTTGACTGGCTGGCCTGGTCAGATCAGCAACAGTGGAAAAAGGCAGCCGAACAGCTTACCGAAGCAGGCCGCAGGCTAATGGCTCACAGTTAGTGAGTTGGTGCCCCGCAGATCTCGATGTAGTACATAACGGGGGAAATATGCCCGCAGAGAAGGTCAATATTCAGGATAACTTTCTTAACGAGCTACGCAAGCAAAAAAGACAGGCTAACATCCTGTTGTCCAACGGTAAGGAGATCCGCGGCCTAATAAAGGGGTTTGATCAATTCACGGTCAGGGTTGAGCTTAAAGACACTGAGCTTCTGGTCTATAAAAGCGCTGTTGCTATCATAGCTATCGCCGAGCCAGCTCTGCCCACCGACGAAGAAACAGAGAATAGCGATGACTGAATTTACGAAACTTCACGGCTTGGGGAATGATTACATCTATCTCAATGCGTTCACCGAGCAGATTCAAGAATATAACCTGGCCGAATTGGCCCGGATACTATCCGACCGCCACTTTGGTATAGGCGGGGATGGCATTATCCTGATTATGCCCTCGGAGATTGCTGACTTTCGTATGCGCATATTCAACTCCGATGGCAGCGAAGCGGAAATGTGCGGCAATGGCATCCGGGGGCTGGTTAAATACGTCTATGAGCGGAATATGACTGACGATACCACAATCAGCGTGGAGACCGGGGCTGGTATTCTTCGCGTAGCTGTGACCGTGCAGGGTAGTTCGGTTGTAGCAGCAACCGTAGATATGGGTATCCCCCGCCTGGATAGATCTCAGATACCAATGCTCGGAGAACCAGCCACTGAGCCAGTCATTGACCAGCCACTTGAAGTCAACGGAGATCGCTTCCAGATCACCTGTGTGTCAATGGGCAACCCCCATTGTGTGATATTCGTTGATGACGTTGACCATTTTACCGTGGGCGACATCGGCCCCCTTATCGAAAACCACGAGCTGTTTCCCGAGCGCATCAATGTTGAATTTGCAACCGTGCTTGACCGGGAGCACATCAAGATGCGCGTGTGGGAGCGGGGTGCCAGAGAGACACTTGCCTGCGGGACGGGTGCGGCGGCTTCGGTGGTGGCCGGAGTGCTTACTGATCGCACCGACCGCCAGGTCGAGGTGGAGTTGCTGGGCGGGCCCCTGCGCATTGAATGGCTCGAAGACGAGCACGTATTCATGACCGGCCCAATCGCCGAAGTATTTACCGGAGAGCTAAACGAACAACTAATTGCGCCAGCCCGAAAGTAGCATCAGGTCAAGGAATACCTTTTCTATGGAACTGTCCCAGCGACTGCAACGCATTCCGCCCTATCCATTCCGGGAAATTGCCCGAACCAAGTCTCAGATGCTGGCCAAAGGCCGCCAGATAATTGACTTCGGCATCGGCGACCCGGATATGCCTACGCCCGACTTTGTGATTGAGGCGCTCTGCGAAGCCGCCCACGACCCTGCCACCCATCAGTATGACGAAAGTGGCTACGGCATTCCTGAGTTCAAGCAGGCGATCAGCGATTTTGCCACCACTCGCTACGGGATGGACATTGACCCAGATGGCGAGATACAGAGCTGCCTGGGGGTCAAAGAGGCCCTGGCTCACATCGTGTGGGCTTACATTGATCCTTTCGACCTGGTGCTGGTGCCCGACCCGGCCTACCCAGTCTACAAGGTTCAAGCCACCTGGTGCGGGGGGACGGCTTTCCCTATGCCACTGCTCGCGGAGAATGATTTTCTGCCCGACCTGGCGGCCATTCCTGCCAGTGTGGCCCGGCAAGCCAAGCTGCTATTCGTCAATTACCCAAACAACCCCACCGCAGCGGCGGCAACCCTGGAGTTTTTTGAGGAGTTAGTAGGTTTTGCGCGGGACAATGAACTATTGATCGTCCAGGACGCTGCTTACAATGAGGTGACCTTCGACGGCTACCAGGCGCCCAGCATCCTGCAAGTGCCGGGTGCCAAAGAGGTGGCCATCGAATTTCATTCATTTTCCAAGACCTTCAATATGACCGGCTGGCGGGTAGGCTGGGCCTGGGGCGGCCGCGACCACATTGATGCGCTTTCGACGGTGAAGAGCAATGTGGATTCGGGAACATTTATGGCCATCCAGCGCGCAGCAGTTGTCGCGCTGGCTAATTTCGATAGTCACGTCCCGCAGATGCGCGCCGAATACCAGCGCCGCACCGAGGCCCTCATCGAGGGCCTCAACTCGCTGGGCTGGAATCTGGAAAAGCCGCAGGCTACCTTTTACGTATGGGCGCCGGTGCCACCCAGCTTTGAGAGCAGTGCCCAGTTTGCCCAGGCGCTGCTGGAGGAGTGCAGTGTGCTGGTCACCCCAGGCAGCGCTTATGGAGCAACCGGGGAGGGCTTCTTCCGTATGTCGCTGACGCTGGGCGGCCCCGACAAGCTGGGCCAAATCGAGCAAGCTATTGACAGCATCGCCCATAATATGCCCTCACTGTGGTAAGTCGCAGAGAGCTGGATGACCAACAAGTATCCGTTGTACCAACAGATTGCCAAATACCGTAGGAGACAAAGTCAGAGAAAAGAGCACCAATGTTCTTTTCCCATTAGCTTCTGCGGTAAGTGATATAGGATTCGGCAGTAATTTGGAATGTTACCAGAAAAAGTTTTAGCCGAGGTCCAGGGACCAGCAAGATACCTGGGCGGCGAGTATAATGCGGTAGTTAAGGACCCCTCACAGGTGCGAATCCAGTTCGCGCTGTGCTATCCTGACGTCTACGAGGTCGGGATGTCGCATCTGGGCTCCCAGATTCTTTACCACGTGATAAACTCCCCCCGTGAGGTTGCTTGCGAGCGCGTTTTTTATCCGCAAGCTGACGCAGTTGAACTTATGCGCCAGCGAGGACTGCCGCTAAGTGGCCTGGAGACCGGTCGCCCTCTATCTGATTTTGATATCGTCGGCATCACCCTACAGTACGAACTCACCTACACTACCGTGCTGGCTATGCTGGAGTTGGGCGAGGTCTCTATTCGCTCCGACCAGCGTGGCCCCAGCGAGCCGCTGGTCCTCGGCGGAGGTAGCTGTACCTGCAATCCCGAGCCCCTGGCTATTTTCTTCGATGCCTTCTTGATTGGCGAAGGCGAAGAAGCTGTCGAGGAGATACTGGACACCTACGATCGCTGGCAGCAGGCCCATCCTAATCGCGAGACACGCAGTACCGGCAACCGCGAGGAGCTGCTGCGCGAACTGGCGGCAATTCCCGGCCTGTACGTGCCCAGCCTGTACGAGCCGGAGGAATCTGACGAGGGCCTGCTCATACCCCGGCCAACAGCGCCCGAGGCCAAGCCGACGGTAAAGCGACGTATTGTTGAGGATTTCGCCCACGCTGCTATCCCCGAGGCACCCGTCGTGCCCTGGACCGAGATCGTCCATGACCGAGGCCAGATCGAGATTGCCCGTGGCTGCACGCGGGGTTGCCGCTTCTGTCAGGCCGGCATATTCTATCGCCCGACCCGTGAGCGCAGCGTAGAGACCATCCGACGGGCGGCTACCCAGATTATCGCCAACACCGGCTTCGACGAGATATCCCTGGCCGCGCTGAACTGTCCCGACCACAGCCACATCAACGAAATCATTGACGGTCTGCACGAAGACCTCAGCGGTCAGCGTGTCTCTATTGGGCTTCCCTCGCTGCGCATCGACAACTTCAGCATCGAGTTGGCGGAAAAAGTCCAAAGGGTGCGAAAAACAGGGCTGACGCTTGCCCCTGAAGCTGGCTCCCAGCGGCTGCGCGACGTCATCAATAAGGGGTCATCAATAAGGGGGTGACCGACCAGGATCTGTTCGACGCGACTGCCGCCGCCTTTGAGGCCGGCTGGGAGACGATCAAGCTCTATTTTATGATCGGTCTGCCCACCGAAACCGACCAGGACATCCTGGCCATCGCCAATCTGCTTGAGCAAGTGGCGCAGATGGGTCGCGCCAAGCTGGGCCGGCGCCGCCGTCATCTGCAAATCAACGTGAGTCTGGCTACGCTCATTCCCAAGTCGCATACTCCGTTCCAGTGGCTGCAGGTCAGTGATCCGGCGGAGTTGTCTCGCAAACAAGACCTCCTACGCCAGCGTCTGAATAAGCAA
>JALGTD010000137.1 GCA_029821515.1 Candidatus Zipacnadia bacterium
TACCTGAGCCTATTAGCCAAACAGTGGCGTGGGTCGTCCGTTCAACTGAGCAGACTTGGCCGCTGCCTCAACAAACGCCATAATCTCTACGGTCTCTTCGATGTCAAGCGGCGCAATGCCTGACTCAAACATGCCCACGACCTTCTTGAGCAGTTCCCTGTAGATGTAACTGGCATCAATCGAGCAGGCCCGCACCTCGTTCTCGCACCACACAGTAAAGCCGTACCCGTGAGTTCCCGCGCGGGTTCCGCGAATACTGCCGAGCCGCCCGTCCTGCCAGCGACCAACCACCACCTCGGCATCGTCCTCATACGCACACCACACATCTTCACAGCCTGGCCCCATCAGCGCATAAAGCGTCTCCACCGCATGAATACCGTAGTGGAACAGGCCTGGATTCTGCGGATGAAGACTCGCCGGACTGTAGGCCATCGCCCCAAGAATTTCGCCGGTCTGGTCCCGTTCAGCCTCCAACTGCTGAATCTCCAGGGCATAGCGAAGCGACGAAGATGAAAACAGCGGGATATCGTTCGCCTTGGCCAGGTCAGCCAGCTCCTGGGCATCAGCAACCGAACAGGTAAAAGGCTTGTCAACGAAGGTGGGAACCCCTGCCCCCAGAAACGGCCGGGCATACTCCAGATGAACGATGCCGCTCTGAAACTCAACCATCACCGCATCAACTTTGCCAATAAGCTCTTCCGGGGCATCAACCACCTCCACTCCATAGCCTGCCACGGTCGCGGTGTATTCAGCCAGACTGTCATCATCAGTTATCTTGGAGGTGCCCGGAAAGCCAGCCACGACCTGGGCCCCCTCCACCCACTGATCCTCTTCAATGTCTACGTGATTAAGTCTCATAGTGAACTGAACAACGTGCGAGGTATCAAAACCAACCAATCCTATGCGAATCACTCTAGAACTCCTTTCAACAACACTAGTTTGCCATACGTTACTGCATGCCGCGTAGATTAACCAAGCCGGGCACCGATACCTTCCCAGCCAGAGAAATTTCGGACTGGCTTGCCTGTGTATGCAGCTCACCCCGTATGCTTGCCGACTTGCGTCTGCTTCTGATATACTTTATGGTCAGGCAGCATCGCAGCAGCCTTAGTCACAAACAATACGGAGTCAAGTACGCAGTCTCGCGCGGGCAGGACCAAAGCGGAGAGGAACAATGATGGCAAATACCACGATTATCGCAGAAATCGGGGAGAACCACCACGGCGACTGGGACATCGCCGCAGCTATGGTAGAAGCAGCGGCCCACAACGGAGCAGATATTGTGAAATTCCAGTCCTATTTGCCCGAGCAACTATCGCCCGATGACCCTGAGTACGAGTGGTTCAAGCAAGTCTCGCTGTCCGAGGAATTGCATTTCGTCTTCAAAGAGCAGGTCGAAGAGCTCGGCGCTGAGTTTATGAGCTCACCGTTTACTCCCAGCCGAGCTGCGTTTCTGTGCGAAGAGGTCGGCTGTGAGTCAATCAAGGTGGCCAGCCCCGTGATGATGAATTTTGAGATGCTGGACGTGATTAACTCGCACGCTCCTACGGTCAAGCGGGTCTATCTGTCCACCGGAATGGCCACTATTGATGAAATTCAAGCCGCCCTGGCTCATCTGGATGACACTGAAGAGGTGACGATACTCCACTGTGTCACCCAGTATCCCACGCCACCGCGCCTGGCCAATCTACGGGCCATCACCACTTTAGCTGAGGCTTTTCCGGAGAATCCCATCGGCTACTCGGATCATACCGTGGGTATCCTGGCCTGCCTGGGGGCCGTGGCACTGGGAGCTACTGTGCTTGAGAAGCACTTCACCTTCAGCAAGCTGCTGCCGGGCACAGATCACCTGCCGGCGATGTTGCCCGAGGAACTTGCCCAGCTACGCGAACAGGCTGACCAGCTTGCGCAAATGCGCGGTGACGGGGTTAAGGCCCCGGCCCCGGAAGAGGTTGAGATAAGAGAGTTCGTGCGCAGCCGTTTCCACGAGCCCGCTTGACAGAATCCCCAATCCGTGAGAAAATAGCAGTGTATGCTGCCGGGTGGTGAAGTGGTATCACGGCTGACTCTGGATCAGTTATCGCAGGTTCGACCCCTGCCCCGGCAGCCAGTTTTGTGCGTGTTAGGCAGTAGGCTCATATCCAATCTAAAATCGTTAGGTGGCTTGGTGCCAACAATCCTTGGACTTGCTCCGGCGCACTTACCTCTTCCCTACTCCCTGCCCAGCACTACATAGCTTGAGTCAATCAGTTGCCCTGTGTATACTTGCATTACACACATCTCCCGGTTCCCGGCATTTGCGAACTATACAATGATAATCGGCATTGGCACTGACATCATAGAAGTTGACAGAATCAATCGCCTGGTGGGCAAATACGGCCAGCGGTTTATTGACAGGATATTCACTGACGTGGAACAGGAGGTCTGCCTGGGCATGGCAAATCAGGGGCAGCGGCTGGCGGCGCGCTTTGCCGCCAAAGAATCAGTTATGAAAGCTCTGGGCACCGGTTGGGCGGGGGGGGTGCGCTTCAAAGACATCGAGATACCCTCCAGCGAGAAACAGCGGCCGCAAGTGCAGTTGCGGGGGGCCGCCGCCGAGCTTGCCCGCAAGCTGGGCGGGGCCAGGTGGCACCTGTCACTGACTCATATTGACCGCTTTGCGGTGGCATTTGTTGTACTCGAAGGACCCGACACTGCTCAAACCTGATCGTCAGAAGAGGGGCCTGTGAGCTGTGATGCGTCGGCTGGATCGCTACATCCTGCGCCAGTTCGTTTTGCCCTTCATCGTCGGCGTGCTTATTTTCGTGATCATTCTCCTGGGCGATGAGGCCCGCAAGCTGAGCGCAGTCATAATCGGGGCGCGGGTTTCTCCAAAGCTCATTGCTCTTTATCTGCTGTATCGCGCGCCTCAGGCGCTGGTCTGGTCATTGCCGGTAGGCACGCTGGTCGGGGTGGCGATGACGATGACTAACCTCAGCCGCCGCCTCGAGACCGTGGCTATGCGCACCGCCGGCCTGCCCTTCGCCCGAATATCGCTTTCGCTTGTCTTGCTGGGGGCTCTGGCCAGCGGGGCCTCTTTTGCAGTAAACGAATGGCTGGTGCCAGCCAGCAATGAAGCCTCCCACCAGGTCTTCGCCATCATAACTCACAGCCAACCGGTGATCCGCCAGGAGTACAACCAGTTTTTTCGCGACGACCAGGGCCACATATTCTACGTCCGGCAGATGAACGCCGATAAGAATGAACTCTCTGAAATTGCTATCTGGCAGGAAGATGATGCCGGGCGCTTGACCTCGATCACCGTCGCGAACCGGGCTACGCTCCACGGTTCGGTCTGGATGCTGGAGCAGGGATATACGGTCTATCTGGACGCGCAGGGCAATGTGAAAGAAGATGAGCGTACAGAGTTTACCCGGCGGCCCATCAAACTCCAACGCGCTCTCCAGCACTACTACGCAGAGAAGCGCACGCCCTACGAGATGACCGCCGACGAGCTTGCCCACCTCGCTGCGACCCTGGCTGAGACCGGCCAGCCAACTTATGCGCTGCGCACCCACTGGCACTTTAAGTACGCCATCCCGATGGCCTGTCTGGTTTTTGCACTGATAGCTGCGCCACTGGCCGACCGCTATGCCCACCTGGGCAGCTTCACCGGCCTGACAATAGCCATTGTACTAGTATTTTTATACAATGGCGTGCGTTCATGGGGATTGGCCCTGGGGCTGGCCGGCAGCGTTCCTCCTATGCTGGCCGCCTGGGCACAGAATATCATCTTCGGAGCAATTGGTCTCTACCTACTGCTTACCCGCAGGTAGGTACAGCTACTCATCAACGCCGCGGAATAACCTCCGTTGCGCTTACCGATGCCTTTGTCTCCTCAATATGTGCGCTCACTTCACTGATATCAGCATACACGCGCATTTTGAGTTTCTCGGCTACCGCTATGTCCATTTCATCAAGCATAATCTGTGCACGGGTAGCCAACTCTTCGGTGGCGATCCAGTCCTGCGTGGGGAAGACCGCCAGGGGCAAACGCACGAGGTTGGGGTAATCTCGCGACTGGGCCACGACGGCCGGACCCATGTCGGTTATGTGCAGCGGGTACTTCTCGGTCATCTCGGCACTCAAGTTGTCCAGCCCCGCCCGCACTCGCTCTGCCTCAGCAGCGTCAGCCAGTGGAATCTCGAGAACATAGTTAATGTAGGGCTCCTCGTAGACCGTCACCGCCGTAATCGAGCCGTTGGGAATGTGATGAAACTGGTTGTCCAGATCGCGCAGCACCGTGGTGCGGAAGCGGATCTCTTCGACGCGACCGAACTTTCCGCCAAGATTAACGTAATCACCTTCGGTATACTGGCCCTCCAGCAGCAAGAACAGACCACTTACCAAATCCTTGACCAGAGTCTGGGCGCCAAAGGCCACGGCCGCGCCCAGGAAGCCAATGCCAGTGAGCAGAGGGAGGACGGGGATGCCTATTACACTCATAATCCAGACCAACGCCACCAGCGCGATTACCCACTTGACGCCACTGCCGACGATGGACAGCACAGTGGCGGCCCGCAGCATGCGTAGTTGCGGCAGCCCCTCCAGCGTTTGTGCCGTTTGCAGGAGCTTGCGGCGAGCCCGGCCTAGAATGAGCAGAACCAGCCAATATGCAGCAACGGAAACAAGCACGATTACCAGGATGCTCGCCGCTCGGCCGGCCAGTGTCTCGGGCGCCAGAATCTGTCTGGTCAATTCCTGCAAGAAAGAACTACTGGAAACCTGCCCGACCGCCTCGGCGGCCTTATCCGCAATCTGCGTGGTAGCCTGTTGTGTAGCCTCTTCCCCCATACTGACTTACCTCCATACATCTCAGATATAACAAACTGAGAACTGCTTGCTGTTGACAAGCTCCAGCAGGGTGATATCCGCCGAGGCCCGCCGCCTGATTATTGGGAGTTGCTCCGTGGCGCTGGCAGAAAATCGCTGTCTTGTATCATAGTGGTAGCCCGAAACAG
>JALGTD010000138.1 GCA_029821515.1 Candidatus Zipacnadia bacterium
GGCGGGGCCGACTGCTGCTACGGCGGCATCGGCTGGTGCGGCCACATCGCCTTCTGGGAAAGCAGTCTGGGGCACAACTACGGCTCGCTGGAGGAATGGAAACAGGCCAAAGCCCAGATCGTTGAGCTGACGCCGATGACGATTATGCAGAACGCGCTGCACTCGTTCGGCGGCGACTGGTCGTGGGTTCCACCGAAGGCGGCGACCATTGCTCCCGCTGACATCCTGGGGGCCAGGCACCGCAGCTTCTGGCTGGATGGGATGTGCGGGCCAGGCACGGATATGTCCTGGCAGCGCTTTATCGCCCGCCTGGCGGCACACTGTCGAGTCAACCGCTTCGTCCCCGGCTCAATCTTGCAGACCGTCCCCACCGACTACACCCTCCTGGCCGGCGTCGCCGATAACGTGGAGATAGAGATGGCGTAGGGCGTAGGACTCAAGCAGTTGGATCGGGCAACAATCCTGGAACGGAAGCAAGGTAGGTGCAGCGGGAGAAGGCAACTTCTTCGGGCACTACCAAGTTCATCTGGAATGGGCAGAATGTGCTGACGGGGACCGATGGATCGGTGCAAGACGGAGAGGGAGCGAGAATGTTGGGGCAGAGAGTGGTGGACGAGAAGGGATTCGAACCCTCGACTTCCTCCGTGCGAGGGAGGCGCTCTCCCGGCTGAGCTACTCGCCCACCTGCCCCTTATTCTACTGGGGTGTGGGCGGGTCTGTCAAGACCAGTGGCGGATCGGCTATCACCACCGCACAAGCTGGTAGCGGCGGGGAAGTAACTGCGATTGACGGCAACAGCCGATGCGCGAAGCTGCATGCACCAAATCGGGGCCAGTAGCTGGGGAAAGCGGCTGCTACCTTTTCTCAGATCGTCTGAGCGGCGTCATCTGGTCCGGACGCTGCTGACGCAGCACCTGGGTGGCGACCGGTGCGACATCCTTCCCCAGGGCTGTGCCCAATTCCGCTGCTTTGCGCCGGGCCAGGTCATCCAGGGCGGAGGAGTCTGACATCTGCTGCCAGGCATCGTAGGCTTCCTCCAATCGTCCCGCTTCTTCCAGTATATGAGCACGTACGTGGCGGCCTATGACATCGCTCGGATCAACTTCCAGGTACTGGTTTAGCAGGGCCAGGGCACCTTCGTAGTCGCCGGCTTCCAGCAAGCGCCACGCCGGCAGGTATCGCTCCCTGATCGTGAGTGTAGCACCCTTGGCGATTGGGTCGTTGGGATTTCGCTTTAAGCAGTAATCGTACCAGTCCAGCGCCTTGGGTATGTCGGGCAGTTGTTCGTAGGCGTGGGCAATCATTCGGTCAATGTGAGCAGGATGCTCCATCTGTAGGGTGGCGCGGAACCACTTAGCTGCCTTCTCGTAGTCGTCAAGTTTGTCGAAGTAGATCCAGGCCAGGTCCATATACAGGTGGATCTCTTCGGGATTCCAGGAGATGCCCTCTTTCAGGCAATCAATAGCCTTATCCAGCAGAATGGCTCGTTGCTTGGCATCGTCGGTCTCCACGTAGAGGTTATATGCCATATGCCAGGAGGTAATTCGCCACGGCTCAATCCAGTGGGGATCGAGTACGGTGACGGTGCGCATAACGTATAGAGCGTCAAACCAGGTGCCTTTTCCCGTTGACCAGAGCGTGTGCACCTTGGCCCACATCATTGCGGCAGCCACTTCGCGAAAGCCACCCAGAATTGCTCCGATCATCACCCCGGTCAGAGCTGTAGGGTCGAAATCAACGATCTTCGTCAGCGGCATCGGCTGCTTCATGCCCAGGACCAGCCGGCGATAGCGGATGTTGTTGTCCAGTGGAATGGAGCCAACAATCAATGTAGCAAGTATTATCAGGATGATAGCCTTGTAACTGCGGGAAAGTCTCATACTATTTTAGCCCTCTTCGATAACTGGAGTTACATCTCGCGTTCGTTGAAGAATAGGTAACCCAGCATTAGCACTACCACTATGTAGATCATAGCCTGTGCAGTGACATTGCCTAGTAGACTCCAGGGAACGAAGTTGTCCTTCATGATGCTCTCACGTATGTCAAATATCTCGAAGTGAGGTAGGATGCGATAAAGCACGCCAAAGATAATAGTGGAGGCAGTGTCGGCACCGTGCTCGGGGCTGGCCAGCTCACGCAAAAAGTCGGCCGTCTGTCCAACAAAGTAGATGAAGAACGAGAAGATTGATGCTAATACCCACGAGAAGATGACCGAGGCGACTACGGCTATCCCCGTCAGCACAAATAACTCCATAAAAGTGAGCCCAATTGCCTTGGCGATATTGGGGCCCATGAACTCCATGGAGATCATCGTGCCTTTTTCCGGGAGTATCTCGCGGAATTCGGGCGCTTTGATCATATAAACGCCCCCAAAGGCTATTCCCATTAGGGCTACGTTGGTGAAGACGGTTGCTACTCCGCCGAAGAACTTGCCCAGCAGGAATTGCCCCCGGGTGACCGGCTTAGCCAACACCGTGTGAATCGTTTGTTTCTCGATTTCATCTGGGATTAGGCGCACCCCGACGAATATCGCGATCAGCATACCGAAGAAGCGAATAGCACCCAATCCCACGTCAACCAGCATCTTAAGCTCCGCTCCGGGCTGCAGGTATGTAAAGGCCCAGGATGAGCCGATGATGAGAATAGCGAAGATGAGAATGCCATTAAGAAATCGGTGGCGCAATGCTTCGTGGAAAGTCGCCTTGGCAATTCGCCAGATTGCTTTCATTCAGGAATACCTCCTACTGCCTCAATAAAGACATCTTCGAGCGTCAGTCGCTGAGCAGCTATTTCCACCAGCTCTGCGCCCTGCTCAATCATTGCTATCCCCGCTGCTGCCGCTGACTGTTGGTCAGCAAACGTAGCCAGATATTGCTCACCTTTGACCTCGATCTGCTCGGCCAGCGATTGCAACTGTTGCCGGGAGTCCTCGTCCAGCCGCCGGAAGCTAGCCAGGTAGCGGCTATCCTCGCCGGCGAGAAGCTCCTCCATTGAACCCTGGCGGCAGACTACCCCACGGTTGAGAATAGCTACCGAATCACACAGCAGCTCCATCTCCTTAAGCAGATGTGAGCAGATAAAAATAGTATTGCCTTCGTCACGAAGTCGTCTGATAACCTCACGGATCTGAATAGCCCCAATTGGATCCAGGCCCGCGGTCGGCTCATCCATCAGTATCAGGTCAGGGTCGTTTATTAGCGCCTGGGCCAGGGCAATGCGCTGGAGCATACCTCGCGAGTAGTTGCCAGTCTTGCGCTCGCGCCGGTCCCACATCCCCACGACTTTCAGCAAATACTCGATACGATCTTCCATCTCTGTTCCGCCCATCCCGAAGAGACTGCCATAGAAGCGCAACAACTCTACAGCATTGAGGTGGTCATAAAAGTACGGTCCTTCGGGAACAAAGCCGATACGCTCTTTGTAGCTCAGACTGCCCAGCGGATAGCCGAAGATTTCACCAGAGCCCGAGGTCGGAAATACCAGGCCCAATAGTAGCTTGAGGGTCGTTGTCTTGCCTGATCCATTTGGACCAACCAGGCCAAAAATCTGACCTTCTTCTACATCCAGACTCAGGTCTATCAGGCCTACCGGGTTTCCTTCCATATCGTGGGTGTATATCTTCGCCAAGTTTTCGGTCTTAAGTACAGTAGCTATATCCGTCCACCTCCCAACAACAAGCGTCCAAATACTGACCGTGTCGGTGCTTAATTGATTTCACAGACTTTTCGTGGAATCCGCGTTGGGCAATGGCTGCGCGAGTTTTCTGCCATTTACCCAGTAAGTTTAGCGTGTCTGGTTTCACTATGTCAACAACGCAAGGCCGGTTACTGTTTGTTCCCGGCTCCTAGTATTGGCTGCTGTTGGGCTGAAAAGGTGGTGGAGCTGCTCTGATTGACAGAGCTATGAACAACTGTTAGCATTCGCATGTGTGTGAATATCGTGCCTCGGCTGGTGGTGTCACTTTAAGTAACTGTGCAAGCAATCGTATTTCACCTCAATCAAATCGGAGATTTTTGCTTTAGCCTGCCGCTGGTTGCGGCCATAAAGCAAAGGTATCCCCAGTCCCAGGTATGCAGTGTGGTACGGCCTCACCTGGTTTCTCTCGCCGAGCGGGCTCAGCCTGTTGATAGCATCATGGTGCGCCCGCCAACCCTGACCAGCGCCTACCTCGACTTGATCAGGCAATTGCGTGCCCGGTGTGCCGACTTGGCAGTGGTTCTGCCCACCTCGCCGGGGCCCTCCTTGCTGGCGCGGCTGTGCGGTGCCCGGCGCATCATCGCCTTCGACAACGATTGGCCCCGACATTTCATTGCTGAGCGCATCTCCTACGACAATCGCCCCTCACTGGCTAATAACCTGCGAATGGCCGAGTATGTAACGGGCGAGGTGCCCAAACGCGACTATATCGGGCTGCTGTCGGCCACTGAGCAGGATAAAACCGACGCAGGGAGAATATTGGCTCGCCACGGAGTTCGCGACAATCAGCCCTTTGCTGTTTTTGCTGCTTCAGCTTCCTCGCATCGGCTGTGGAAATGCTGGCCGACCGAGCGCTTTGCTACGCTTGCAACAATACTGTGGGAGCAGGCGGGATTGCATCCAGTATTCATTGGTACTGCGGCAGAAGCTGAGAGTATTGGGGAATTCATCAGCAATATATCAGTTCCGGCCGCCAACCTGGCGGGCCACACCAATACCGGCCAGCTACTGGGGGTGCTCGCCCGCACCAGCTTGTTCATTGGACAAGATAGCGGCTCCACTCATCTTTCTGCTGTTTTGGGCCGCCCGACGCTGGCCATCTTTGGGCCTACTGATCCGCGGATCACCGGGCCATTGGGCGAAAGCTCAACAGTCGTTTACAAAAACCTGCCGTGCAGTCCCTGTCACGATCGGGCTGCTGAGTGTCCCGATCGCAAATGTTTGCTGTCAATCGGGCCTGAGGAGGTAGCAGATAAAGCTCTATCTCTTATGAGGCAGGTC
>JALGTD010000139.1 GCA_029821515.1 Candidatus Zipacnadia bacterium
GACTGAGTATTCCCGTAACCTGCTGCGTACGGCTATGCAGGCGGAGGTGCCTGCCTGGGCGGGTCTGGAGCAGGAGGCTGCCGGGCAGCGTCAGCAGCAGGCCGCCCAGCTTGGTGCGGAGCGTATTCTGGAGATTATCCACCGCCTCTCCCAGGCTCGTGACCAGTTGCGGTACTCCAATCAGCAGCCGCTGCTGGTGGAGGTGACCCTGGCGGAACTGGTGCCGGCGGCACAGGTCAAATCAGTCCAGCCGCCGCCCGCCGCTGCCGTTCCGGCGGTAGGACCGCCGCCAATCGTGCAGCCGCCGCAGGCCGCCCCTGCTATTGGCGAGGGGCCGCTGACTCTGGAGGTGGTGCAGCAACACTGGCAACGGCTGCCCGTGGAACTGAAGAGGTCGGGAAATATGCCGATAGCGCCGATAGTTATGGCGGGCAGTCCCGTGGCGCTGGCTGGCGACAAGCTCGTGCTGCGATTTGACGAAAGCAATCAATTCCATTATAACAAGACGCGGAGCCAGTACCGTGACGTGGTGGAGGCGGCATTGCAGGCGCTGTTCGGCAGGTCATTGCAGATTGAATGTCGACTGGGTAGCGCCCCGGCCGGCGGCGAGGCTGAGCCTAAACCTGCCGTAGCGCCGGTCGCGCCGACTGGGTCAGACGATACCGAGCAAGCAGTCAAACGAACGCTGCAATTATTTGAAGGAAGTCGCGAGATTACCGAGGAATAATCTATGAGAAATCCCATTCAAGCGATGATTGAAAAGCAGGTAGCCAGCTTCCAGCAGGACCTGATCGAGGCGATGGAGGAGCTACAGGGAGCCGAAATCACCGGTTCGGCGGGAGGCGGAGTGGTCAAAGTGCGTATGACCGGCGATGGCAAGGTGCTTGACACAGAGATCGCCCCCGAGGTAGTGAACGCCGAAGATATTGAACTGCTCCAGGATCTGGTCTGCGCTGCTTTCCGCGACGCTCTAGGCAAGGCCGCAGAGCTGAAGCGCGAGAAGATTATGTCCGCCACCCCCCTCGGCGCGCTGGGCGTGGACCTGCCTGATATTTTTTAGAGACCATCGGAAGTTGAGTTAGCCGAAATGTTGAGATATGCCGCACCCTTGCAGAAGCTGATCGGGGAGTTGGAGAGACTACCCGGTATCGGTCCCAAGACCGCCCAGCGGCTGGCCTTTTTCTTGCTTGATTCCGCAGATGAGCAGGTCGAGCAGCTTGGCGAGGCGGTGCTGAACCTTAAAGCTCAGATAACGCGCTGCCGGCAGTGTCATAACTATGCGGAGGCCGAGCTCTGTCCTATCTGCGAGGATCCCGGCCGCGTTCAAACTGCTATCTGTGTGGTGGAGCGGGCCAGCGATCTAATGGCGCTGGAGCGCAGCGGCGAGTACCGGGGGCTGTACCACGTCCTGGGCGGGGCGCTGTCGCCGGTGGCCGACGTTACCCCCTCTGATCTGTTCATTAGCCATCTCATTGAGCGCATTGGCCAGTTGCAGCCGGAAGAGGTCATCATCGCCACCAGCCCTACCGTGGAAGGTGACGCCACCGGTGAATACATCCGCGATCTAATAAGCCGGCTTGACAATCCGCCGCAGGTCACCCGTATTGCTCTGGGCTTGCCGGTTGGTGGCGACCTGGACTACGCTGACCAGGTCACGGTAGCCCGCGCCCTGCGCGGCCGCGCGACGATGGAGGGATAAGGCAATGCTGCGGCGCAAAACGGTTCTGATAGCCCTTGGATTGACGTTGATTGCACTTCTGGCTGTGACCGCCGCCAGTCAGGTGCAGCGCAGTGAGATTCAGGTCTTCTTCTCGCGGGTAGACAATCCGCAGGCGGCGATTGTCCAGGCGCTGGACGGGGCTGGCCAGAGTGTGCATATTGCTATGTATTATTTCACCGATGCGAAACTTGCCGATGCGGTAGTGCGCGCCCAGCAGCGTGGTGTACAGACATACGTCTATCTGGACAAATCCCAGGTGAACCAGCAATACGCCCAGGCCCGATACCTGGCAGCGCGTGGTGTGCCGGTGCGCATTAGCAGTAATTCGGCAATTATGCACAACAAATTTGCTATCATAGATGGTTCTACGATAATCACTGGTTCGTACAACTGGACCAAATCTGCCTACCAGCGCAACGACGAGAATCTGCTCATCATCCACCGGCCGGATGTCGCCGAGTGCTACAAACAGCGCTTTGCCGATCTGTGGATGCGTGAGTTTGATCTGGCGGCGACGCAGGCGGTGCGCGTGAATTAGCTGTATCTGAGCTGGTTCCGTTAGTTGAGGCTGGACAGGGCAGGGAGATGAGTTTAAGGAGGCACAGTAGTTAGATGGCAACGATGACAGAAGTGCGATGGCACGGGCGGGGTGGTCAGGGGGCCAAGACCGCCGGCTACATCCTGGCGGTGGCTGCTGCCGAAGAAGGTTGGCAGGTGCAGGCATTTCCCGAGTATGGCGCTGAGCGCCGTGGAGCACCGATGCGCTCTTATGTACGCATCTCGGATGGGCCGATTCGCCTGCGCTCGGGCATTACCAATCCAGAGATCGTAGTAGTGCTGGACTCCAGTCTGCTGGAGAGCGAGAATCCGGCCGAGGGTATTGTCGAAGACGGCATCATCATCGTCAACACCTCCGACTCGCCTGCGGAAATCCGCGAGCGTCTGGGAAATCCTGCTGCCGAAGTGTGGACAGTGGACGCCAGCCAAATCTCGCAGGACACGATTGGCCGCAATATGCCCAACACGCCGATGCTCGGCGCGTTGGCCAGGGTCAGCGATGTTCTGGACCTGGAGGGCGCCCGGCAGGCTATCCGCAAGCAACTGGGCGGGAAGCTGTCAGAGAAGATTATCGAAGCAAATTTCGAGGCTCTTCAGCGAGCCTATGATGAGGTGCAATCTGAATGAGTCACTATGAACCAGATACCAAGTGGCACGAGATGGTCTCGGGTGGTCATATTCCCCAGGCCGGTAATGCTGTTGAATATGACGTCTCCGGCTGGCGGACGGTCCGGCCAGTGCGCGATGATGAGGCCTGCATAGATTGTTTATTCTGTTGGGTCTACTGTCCGGATAATGCTATCCAGGTCAAGGATGGCTCGGTAATCGGGCAGCCCTTTGACCTGGTGCACTGTAAGGGCTGCGGGATCTGCGCCGCCGTCTGCCCTAAAGACGCTATTAAGATGGTCCCTGAGAGCGAACAGAATGCAGAGTAACGGCTTGCGTACATGGCCAGCGCTGGTTTGCCACGCTCTGGGCACAGTTTTATGCCAATGTGCCGCTGATGATGCCGGCTGTAGGCAAATAGAGTGTGAATAGGCTATGTTTCTAACACAAGGCCGTAGCGGTCTGGAGTGAGTGCACTATGCAGAAACCAGCGGAAGCATTGCAGGAAATGTACGAGAGGGGCCAGGAGATCCTGGCGAAGCCCTGCGAAGATTTGATGGGAACACTGATTCTGGACAACGCTGCCATAAGTGGCTGGGGTGCTTCTGCCTTTGACCTCCTACGCCGTGTGTTCCCTCATGACGATATGAAGGTTCGTGAATTTGAAAATGTATATCACGACCCTCATCGCCATAGTGACTATATGTTCAGGCGCTTGCTAGCTGTATTGGAGAACGCGATCACGGATTTGAAGGCCGGCTATTTATTTGATCTGCGAGAGTTGCTAGCGTGCGAAGTATTCGACGACCTATTGCAGATGGCCGAATACCTCATTCAGGAGGACTACCATCTACCCGCTGCCAGCGTGGCGGGAGCTATACTGGAGGATGCTCTGCGGAGGTTATGTGTGACGGAGGACGTAGCTTTGCCAGACCGCAGTAGCATATACACACTCAATGAGTCGCTTCACAGGGCTCAAGTCTACGATAAGGTTCAGTGGAGCCAAATTGATACTTGGCGAGAAATCCGGAATACGGTAGATCACCACGAATTCAAACAGCCCGAGGATGTTGATCCCAAAGCCGTAAAGAGTATGGTGGCAGGCACACGGGACTTTATTTCCAAGTATTTGAGTCAGTAGTTCACGGCTTTTATAATCAAAGGAGGACCAATATGCCCCAGGTAAAACCAATGGAGGGGAATCAGGCGGTGGCGGAGGCGATGCGGCAGATTAATCCCGACGTCGTCGCCGCCTACCCCATTACCCCCTCTACTGAAGTCGTACAGACCTTCGCCCAGTTCGTTGCCGACGGCGAGGTGGACGCCAACTTCGTGGCCGTGGAAAGCGAGCACTCGGCGATGAGTGCCTGCACCGCGGCGGCCGCCGCTGGCGGACGAGTGATGAACGTCACCTCGGCTAACGGCCTGGCGCTGATGTGGGAAATTCTCTATATCACCGCCTCGCTGCGTATGCCGGTGATTCTGACAGTGGTCAACCGCGCGCTGTCAGGGAATATCAACATCCACTGCGACCACTCCGACACGATGGGCGCGCGCGACGCCGGCTGGATTCAGATCTATGCCGAGAACGTCCAGGAGTCCTACGACAACCTCATCCAGGCGGTGGCTATCGGCGAGCAGATGGACGTGCGTCTGCCGGTGATGTCGTGTCTGGACGGCTTCCTGGTCAGCCACTCCTACGAGATGCTCCAGGTAGAAGACGACGAGGCGGTCAAGGATTTTGTGGGGCCGTATGAGCCGCGCTATCCGCTGCTGGATGTGGACAATCCTCTTACCATGGGACCACTGGATTTGTATGACTTCTACTTCGAGCACAAGCGCGACCAGTGGGCTGCCTATGAGCCGGCCAAGCAGGCGGTCATTGAGGTGGGCCAGCGCTTCGGCGAGACTTTTGGGCGCAGCTACGGTCTGTTTGAGGAGTACCAGCTTGAGGATGCTGAGATTGCTATCGTCGCTATGAGTTCGATGGCGGGAACTGCCAAGGATGCTGTAGACACGCTGCGCGACGAGGGCGTGAAGGCCGGACTATTGAAGCTGCGAATGTTCCGGCCCTTCCCGGCGGAAGAGC